>NZ_JBAWDE010000229.1:0-1783 GCF_049590575.1 Pseudomonas sp. | reverse complement strand
GTGCGCAACCTGCCGACCACCACCGCCTGGCGTATCGGCTTCCAGTCGGCGAATTTGATGCTTGAGCGGCATTTGCAGGACCACGGTGACCACCTGCGCCAGCTCGGCCTGTCGGTCTGGGGCACCGCGACCATGCGCACCGGCGGCGATGATATCGCCCAGGCCATGGCACTGATGGGCGTGCGCCCGGTGTGGGCCACGGGCAGCCAGCGCGTGGACGACTTTGAAATCCTGCCGATCAGCCTGCTCGATCGGCCGCGCGTCGACGTGACGCTGCGTGTGTCCGGGTTCTTCCGCGACGCGTTCGCCAACCTGATCCGCCTGTTCGATGCGGCGGTGCAGGCGGTGGCGGCCCTGGATGAGCCGGATGACATGAACCCGCTGGCCGCCAAGGTGCGCAGCGAGAGCGCGGCGCTGCTGCAGTCCGGCCTGGATGAAGCGGCGGCGGCGAAGCAAGCCGGGTGGCGCATTTTCGGCGCCAAGCCGGGTGCCTACGGCGCGGGCGTGCAGGGCGCGATTGACGGCCGCCTATGGCAAAGCCGCGAGGACTTGGCCGAGGTCTACCTGAACTGGGGCGGCTACGCCTATGGCGGTTCCGACGAAGGCACCGCCGCCCGTGGGCAATTCGCCCAGCGCCTGAGCCATGTGCAGGCGGTGTTGCACAACCAGGACAACCGCGAGCACGACCTGCTCGATTCGAATGACTACTACCAATTCCAGGGCGGCATGCTTGCCGCCGTGGAAACCCTGAGCGGTGACAAGGCCGCCAGTTACCATGGCGACCATAGCCAGCCCGACTTGCCGAAAATCCGCACCTTGAAGGAAGAGCTGAACCGGGTGATCCGTTCCCGCGCCGCCAACCCCAAGTGGATCGACGGCGTGAAGCGCCACGGTTATAAAGGTGCGTTCGAGATGGCCGCGACCGTGGATAACCTGTTCGCGTTCGACGCCACCACCGCGCTGATCGACGATCACCAATACGCCTTGCTCGCCGACGCCTACCTGCTCGACCCCGACACCCGCGCCTTTGTGCAACAGCACAACCCCGCAGCCCTGCGAGACATGACCGAGCGCATGCTTGAAGCCCAGCAGCGTGGCTTGTGGCAGGCGCCGGGAGCGTATCGCGAGGCGTTGGAAAACCTGTTGCTGGATATAGAAGAAGACAGCTGATGACTGAAATTCCGCATTTTCCGCTGTCCGCCGTGGTCGGCGCCGACGACTTGAAGCTGGCGCTGTGCCTGACCGCTATCGACCCGAAGATCGGCGGCGTGCTGATCGAAGGCCCGCGCGGTATGGCCAAGTCCACATTGGCACGCGGTCTCGCCGACCTGCTGGCCAGCGGGCAGTTTGTCACCTTGCCGTTGGGCGCTACCGAAGAACGCCTGGTCGGCACGCTGGACCTGGACGCGGCGCTGGGTGAAGGCCGCGCGCAGTTTTCGCCAGGCGTGCTGGCCAAGGCGGATGGCGGTGTGCTGTATGTGGATGAAGTCAACTTGCTGGCAGATCACCTGGTCGACCTGTTGCTCGACGTCGCGGCCAGCGGCACCAACCTGATCGAGCGCGACGGCATCTCCCATCGGCATTCGGCGCGCTTTGTGCTGATCGGCACGATGAACCCGGAGGAGGGTGAGCTGCGCCCGCAGTTGCTCGACCGTTTCGGCTTCAATGTGGCGCTGAGCGGGCAGACGCTGCCGAGCGAGCGTGGGCAGATCATCCGTCGGCGCCTGGATTTCGACAGCGACCCAGTCGCGTTCTGCGCGCAATGGGCCGAGCAACAGGCGGC
>NZ_JBAWDE010000228.1:0-6822 GCF_049590575.1 Pseudomonas sp. | reverse complement strand
ACCGCCTTCGCGAGCAAGCCCGCTCCCACATTCGATCGCATTTCAAAATTTAAATATAAAAACGCGACATTCAGATGTCGCTTATCGGACAGTCCGCCCCGCAACAGTGCGTTTGTCAGGCTAATTCTGTACCCTAGCCGCCTCTTTATGTGTCCGCATCCCAAAAGGAAGCTGCGCGCTAGACCGGTCGGCCTCCATCAGGGCTGGCAGTATTTCCCTCATCCACAGGGAATCCCTCTCTAAATTCCGATTCAGTAGTGTGGTATTTCCTGAAATGAAAGTGTTGAAAAGCCAGGACATCCTGGCGTTAGGGTTCATGACCTTTGCCCTGTTCGTGGGTGCCGGCAACATCATCTTCCCGCCTATCGTCGGTTTGCAGTCCGGGCCGCACGTCTGGATGGCGGCGCTGGGCTTTTTGATCACAGCGGTCGGCCTGCCGGTGGTCACTGTGGTCGCCCTGGCCAAGGTTGGCGGCGGCATGGACGCGTTGAGCAGCCCGATCGGCAAGATCGCCGGTGGCCTGCTCGCGGCGGCGGCGTACCTGGCGGTAGGGCCGCTGTTCGCTACCCCGCGTACCGCGACCGTGTCCTTCGAAGTGGGCCTGGCCCCGCTGACCGGTGAAAGCCCGCTGGCACTGTTCCTCTACAGCTCGGTGTACTTCCTGGTGGTGTTCTTCGTGTCCCTGTACCCAGGCCGACTGCTGGACACCGTGGGTCGTTTTCTCGCGCCGCTCAAGATTATCGCGCTGGCCATCCTTGGCATCGCCGCGTTTGCCTTGCCGGCCGGTGACGTCGGCGTCGCCACCCCGGAATACGTGGCAGCACCGTTCTCCCAGGGCTTTATCAATGGTTACCTGACCATGGACACCCTGGGCGCACTGGTGTTTGGCATCGTGATCGTCAATGCCATTCGTTCGCGCGGTGTGGAATCGCCGAAGCTGATCACCCGTTACGCGATCATTGCCGGGCTGATTGCCGGCGTGGGCCTGGCGCTGGTGTATGTCAGCCTGTTCCGCCTCGGTTCGGGCAGTCATGCCGTGGCTGCCGGTGCGGCGAATGGTGCCGCCGTGCTGCACGCTTACGTACAACACACCTTCGGCTCCCTGGGCAGCGGCTTCCTCGCGGTGCTGATCTCCCTGGCGTGCCTGGTCACCGCCGTAGGCCTGACCTGCGCCTGCGCCGAGTACTTCAGCAAAATCCTGCCGCTGTCCTACAAGGCGCTGGTGGTGATCCTGGCGCTGTTCTCGCTGTTCGTGTCCAACCTGGGCCTGACCAAGCTGATTGCGTTTTCGATCCCGGTCCTCACCGCGATCTACCCGCCATGCATCGTGCTGGTGGCCCTGAGCTTCTGCAAAGATTTCTGGCAGGAGCAGGGCCGCATCGTCGGGCCGGTGATGCTGGTGTCATTCATCTTTGGTTGCATCGATGCGCTCAAGGGCGCAGGGCTGGCCGATTGGATGCCTGCGCAGTTGGCGAACTTGCCATTGAGCGAGCAGGGCCTGGCGTGGTTGGTGCCGTCGGTGATGGTGCTGGCGGTGGCTGTGGTGGTTGACCGCGTGCTTGGCAAACGTAGCGAAGCGATCGCTTAAACCACTGGCTGTACGCTTTACCGAAATGCCTCGTATCAATCGATACGGGGCATTTTTTATGTCTATGCGGCAACAACCCTCTAGAGTTGGTATTCGGTAAGTGTGGAGCGGGCTTGCTCGCGAATGCAGTGTGTCAGTTGATATGTCTTGCGCTGACTCACCGCTTTTGTGAGCAAGCCCGCTCCCGCATTTAAATCGATTCATAGTGCCTAAGGACCCGCATGTCGTTCGTCGAAACCAATCAGATCCACCTGCTTGCCGCGCTCTGGTTCGTCTTGTGCTGGGGCGGCTACACCCGCTACGCCGCCTGGAAAGCCCGGGACACCGCGTGCCTGGCCAGTGTGCTGCACCTGTACCGTGAAGACTGGATGCGCCGCATGTTGCTGCGCGACAACCGCATCGCCGACGCGAGTGTGGTCGGTAATCTGGAGCGCAATGCTTCGTTCTTCGCCTCCAGCACCCTGATTATCCTCGCCGGTATCCTCACCGTGCTGGGGGCGTCCGAGCGGGCGGTTTCGTTGCTGGCGGACATCCCCATGGTGCAACAGGACTCTCAGGGTATGTCGGAGATCAAGTTGCTGTGCCTGGCGCTGGTGTTCGTCTACGCGTTCTTCACCTTCAGCTGGTGCATGCGCCAGTACAACTTTGCGGCGGTGCTGGTAGGGTCGGCGCCGATGGTCGGAGAGCGGCATGTGTCAGAGCAGGAGCGCAAGGCATTTGCCCTGCGTGCCGCGCGGGTGATTTCCATGGCTGCCAACCAATTCAACTTTGGCCTGCGCGCTTATTACTTCGGCATGACCATGCTCGCCTGGTTTGTCAGCCCCTGGTTGTTCATGTTGATGAGTGCCGGGGTGGTGTGCGTGTTGTATCGCCGCGAGTTTCATTCCGACGTACTGCAAGTGATGGTGTATACGCAGACGGATACGCCACTGCCGGAGGCAGCTAAAGAGGCGGCTTAATCGGCAATACGATAAATAAGAAAACAGCAGACAAAGTAAAGCCCGCTATGTAAGCGGGCTTTCTTTTTGCAGCCAGGCTACTTCAAACCACGGTATTAAGAACCGGTGGCAGGGGTAGCAGGTGCTGCTTCTTTGGCGGCCGCTTCGTTCGATTCAGCCTGAGCTTTGGCAGCATCGGCGTTTTCTTTCGCAGCGTCGTTCACTTTATCCTGTGCTTTCGCCATATCTTTCTGAGCTTGCTCAGAGTGCGCGGCAGCGTCTTGGGCTTTGTCTTCGGATTTTTTATCGCAGGCAGCGAGGCCGAGGGCAGCAGCGAGCATCATGGAAACAGCTAAAGTCTTGCGCATGGGGTGTTTCTCCTTATTGAAGATATCTACTGGCCTTTCGAGCATGGGCGTTCAGCATTAGTTCCTTTTATTCCCCAGATATATAAACCGCAGGGGTAAAGGAACTTTAGCGCGCTGCCCCTGTTCTGCAAATCAACACTAATAAGAGTCTGCATCGAATGACCGGAAATCCCTTGTTAGAGCGTGCGACGCGCTTTGTATCGGCCCTGCGCCATTGCCAGGTGCTGGGTATTACCGTTTATCAGGCAAGCGGGGAGGGCATCACCCTGGTGATGCCCTATGCCGCGCATCTGGTGGGTGACCCCCAGACCGGCGTGATCCACGGCGGCGCATTGACCTCCCTGATGGACACCGCCTGCGGCATGGCCACTTTGTGTGTGTTGCCGGAGTTCGAAGTGTGCCCGACCCTCGACCTGCGTATCGACTACATGCACCCCGCCGAACCGCGCAAACCCGTCTACGGCTTTGCGCAATGTTACCGCGTGACCACGGACGTGATCTTCACCCGCGGCTTCGCCTACCAGGATGACCGGCAACAGCCCATCGCACATGTGGTGGGCACGTTCATGCGCATGGGCAAGCGCCTCAAGGGCGCGCAAGGGCTGGGCGACACGATCAAGGGAGACCAGGCATGACTCACCGATTCAAGACTCGCCTGGAGCAAGCCCATGAGCGCGGCAACTACGAGGCGCTGCTCGCGCTGGTGCCCTACGCCAAACTGATCGGCATCGAATGCACACGGCAGGGGGATGAGTTGCTGTTTCGGTTGCCGGCGAACAAGGACAATATTGGTAACCCCATATTGCCGGCGCTGCACGGCGGGGTGATTGCCGGCTTTATGGAGTTGTCGGCGGCGCTGCACTTATTGGTATTCACCGGCGCACCGGGCTTCCCGAAAATCATCGACTTCTCCCTCGATTACCTGCGCGCCGGCCAGTACCGTGACACCTACGCCAAGTGTCAGGTGTGGCGCCAGGGCCGGCGCGTGGCGAATGTGGCCATCACGGCCTGGCAAAGCACTTCGGCCGAACCCATCGCCACCGCCCGTGCGCATTTCAAGATCGAGGAACCGAACCGCCCTTGAAATCCCTGGCTTAGCCCCCAACTTTGATGACAACCCGCCGCCAACCCTCAAGGGCGCGGCCATTGCCATCCAATTGGAGTTTGATGACCATGAGTGTGGAAACTCAAAAGGAAACCCTGGGCTTCCAGACCGAGGTGAAGCAGCTGCTGCACCTCATGATCCATTCGCTGTATTCCAACAAGGAAATCTTCCTTCGCGAATTGATCTCGAACGCCTCTGACGCCGTCGACAAATTACGTTTCGAAGCCCTGTCCAAGCCTGAGTTGCTGGAAGGTGGCGCCGAGCTGAAAATCCGCGTGAGCTTCGACAAGGACGCCAAGACCGTCACCCTCGAAGACAACGGCATTGGTATGAGCCGCGAAGACGCGATCACCCATTTGGGTACCATCGCCAAATCCGGCACCGCCGATTTCATGAAGAACCTGTCGGGCGATCAGAAAAAAGATTCGCACCTGATCGGCCAGTTCGGCGTGGGCTTCTACTCGGCCTTCATCGTTGCCGACAAGGTTGAAGTGTTCAGCCGCCGCGCCGGCCTGCCTGCCAGCGAAGGTGTGCACTGGTCCTCCCAAGGTGAGGGCGAGTTTGAAATCGCCACCATCGACAAGGCTGACCGTGGCACCCGCATCGTGCTGCACCTCAAATCCGGCGAAGATGAGTTTGCCGACGGCTACCGCCTGCGCAACATCATCAAGAAGTATTCGGACCACATCGCCCTGCCGATCGAGCTGCCGAAAGAACAGGCCGCTGTCGAAGGCGAAGAAAAACCGGCGCAGGAGTGGGAAACCGTCAACCGCGCCAGCGCGCTGTGGACCCGCCCGCGTACCGAGATCAAGGACGAGGAATACCAGGAGTTCTACAAGCACATCGGGCATGACTACGAAAACCCGCTGAGCTGGAGCCACAACAAGGTCGAAGGCAAGCTGGAATACAGCTCGCTGCTCTACGTACCGGCCCGTGCTCCGTTCGACCTGTACCAGCGCGAAGCGCCGAAAGGTCTGAAGCTCTATGTGCAACGCGTGTTTGTGATGGACCAGGCGGAATCCTTCCTGCCGCTGTACCTGCGTTTTATCAAAGGCGTGGTCGACTCCAATGACCTGTCGCTGAACGTGTCGCGGGAAATCCTGCAGAAAGACCCGATCATCGACTCCATGAAGTCGGCGCTGACCAAGCGCGTGCTCGACATGCTGGAAAAACTGGCGAAGAACGAGCCTGAGCAATACAAAGGCTTCTGGAAAAACTTCGGCCAAGTCATGAAAGAAGGCCCGGCGGAAGATTTCGCCAACAAGGAAAAAATCGCCGGCCTGTTGCGCTTCGCCTCCACCCAGGGTGAAGACGGTGAGCAGGTTGTGTCGCTGGCCGAGTACCTGGCACGTGCCAAGGAAGGTCAGGACAAGATTTACTACCTGACCGGCGAAACCTACGCCCAGGTCAAGAACAGCCCGCACCTGGAAGTCTTCCGCAAGAAAGGCATCGAAGTGCTGCTGCTGACCGACCGTATCGACGAGTGGCTGATGAGCTACCTCAACGAGTTCGACGGCAAATCCTTCGTCGACGTGGCCCGTGGTGACCTGGACCTGGGTAACCTGGACTCCGAAGAAGAGAAGAAGGAAGCCGAAGAAGTCGCCAAGTCCAAAGAAGGCCTGGTTGAGCGGATCAAGGCGTCCCTGGGCGATGCGGTCAGCGAAGTGCGGGTTTCCCACCGTCTGACCGACTCCCCGGCGATCCTGGCCATCGGCGAGCAGGACCTGGGCATGCAGATGCGTCAGATCCTCGAAGCCAGCGGCCAGAAGGTGCCGGATTCCAAGCCGATCTTCGAATTCAACCCGGCTCACCCGCTGATCGAAAAACTCGACGGCGAGCAGAGCGAGGAGCGCTTTGGCGACCTGTCGCACATCCTCTTCGACCAGGCGGCCCTGGCCGCTGGCGACAGCCTGAAAGACCCGGCAGCCTATGTGCGCCGACTGAACAAGCTGTTGGTTGAACTGTCGGTTTAACACCGTTGTAGAAAAACCCGCTTCGGCGGGTTTTTTCGTTCTAGCGCACCTCAACTGGAGTAAATGATGAGCCAAGTCACTGTACGTTCCGTGGTCTATCAGATTGATGGCCAGTCCTATGAAAGCCGCCTGGCGTTCGACGCCGGCCACAAGGGCCCGTTGCCGGGCCTGCTGATGGCGCCGAACTGGATGGGTGTGAGTGCGGGTGCCGAAGAGATTGCCAAGAGTGTTGCCAGCAAAGGTTACGTGGTACTGATCGCCGACCTCTACGGGCAAACCGTGCGCCCGTCGAATGGCGACGAAGCCGGCGCCGCGATGATGCCGTTGAAGAATGACCGCGCCTTGCTGAACAAACGCATGCAGGCAGCCTTCGAACAGTTGCAAGGCCAGACCGAAGCGGCGGTGGACACTTCGAAACTCGCAACCTTTGGTTTCTGCTTCGGCGGTTGCTGTTCGCTGGAGCTGGCGCGTACCGGTGCGCCGCTCAAGGCGGCTGTTTCGTTCCATGGCACCCTCGACACGCCAAACCCGGCGGATGCGAAGAACATCAAGGGGTCGGTGCTGGTGCTGCACGGCGCTTCCGATCCGTTGGTGCCGAAAGAGCAACTGCCGGCCTTTGAAGATGAAATGAACGCGGCCGGTGTGGATTGGCAGCTGTTGAGCTACGGCGGCGCGGTGCATTCCTTCACCGACCCGCACGCCAATGTGCCGGGCAAGATGATGTACGACGCGAAGACCGCCAAGCGGGCGTTCCAGTCGATGCATAACCTGTTGGATGAAGTGTTCAAGGGCTGATTCTTCAGCGCCTGTCAGGGCCCTATCGGGGGCAAGCCCCCTCCCACCTTTGATT
>NZ_JBAWDE010000227.1:0-41025 GCF_049590575.1 Pseudomonas sp. | reverse complement strand
ACCGCCTTCGCGAGCAAGCCCGCTCCCACATTTGGATCTTCATTGGTCATTAGATTCGGTGAATAATCAGCAACTGCACAGTGCGTTATCCAGCACCTTGCGCAGTTCCAGCGGATGGTCCACCACCACATCGGCGCCCCAATGACGTGGGTTGTCGTCCGGGTGGATATAGCCATAGGTGACCGCCGCCGTGCGCGTGCCGGCGTCGCGGCCGGACTCGATGTCGCGCAGGTCGTCGCCGACGAACAGCACGCTGGCCGGCTCCAGGTCGAGCATCTTGCACGCCAGGATCAGCGGCTCCGGGTCCGGCTTGCTGTTCTTCACGTGGTCCGGGCAAATCAACAGCGCCGAGCGCTCGGCCAGGCCCAGTTGCTGCATGATCGGTTCGGCAAAGCGCAGGGGCTTGTTGGTGACCACGCCCCAGATCAGGTTGGCCTTTTCGATGTCTTGCAGCAGTGCGTCCATGCCGTCGAACAACTTGCTGTGGATCGCGCAGCCCTTGAGGTAACGCTCCAGAAACTCCAGGCGCAGCTCTTCAAAGCCTGGGGATTCGGGGTCCATCGAGAAGGTCACGGCGACCATCGCCCGCGCGCCGCCGGAGATTTCATCGCGGATATGCTGGGGGTTGATCGGCGCCAGCCCGCGGTCGGTGCGCATGGCCTGGCAGATGGCGATAAAGTCCGGCGCGGTGTCCAGCAGGGTACCGTCCATATCGAAGAGAACCGCTCGCAACTTCACAGGCTTACTCCTCGCGCAGGGTCTGGATCATGTAGTTGACGTCAACGTCGCTGGCCAGCTTGTAGTGCTTGGTCAGCGGGTTGTAGGTCAGGCCGATAATGTCCTTGACGGTCAGCCCGGCCTGGCGGCTCCAGGCACCCAGCTCGGACGGGCGAATGAATTTCTTGAAGTCATGGGTGCCGCGCGGCAGCAGCTTCATGATGTATTCGGCGCCGATGATCGCGAACAGGTAGGCCTTGGGGTTGCGGTTGATGGTCGAGAAGAACACCTGGCCGCCCGGCTTGACCATGCGGAAACAGGCGCGAATCACCGAGGAAGGGTCCGGCACGTGCTCGAGCATCTCAAGGCAGGTGACCACGTCGAACTGCGCGGGCATTTCCTCGGCCAGGGCTTCGGCGGTGATCTGGCGGTATTCCACGCTCACGCCGGATTCCAGCTGGTGCAGCTGGGCCACGGCCAACGGCGCTTCGCCCATGTCGATGCCCATCACGGTCGCGCCGCGCTGAGCCATGGCCTCGCTGAGGATGCCGCCGCCACAACCGACGTCCAGCACCTTCTTGCCGGCCAGGTTGACGCGCTCGTCAATCCAGTTGACGCGCAGCGGGTTGATGTCGTGCAGCGGTTTGAATTCGCTCTCGCGGTCCCACCAGCGGTGAGCCAGGGCTTCGAATTTGGCGATTTCGGCGTGGTCGACGTTGCTCATGGTGAATCCTCTAAATCTGATAAATCGGCTTGTCGGGGCTGAACCCTTGGGTTCAACGCCTTCGTTATTCGCTGTGCCCGCTGATGCGTTGGCCCCAGGCAATGGCCGTGGCGGTCAACTGTTGTTCATCCATGCGGGTCAATTGCCGGTCGTCGAGCAACTGCTTGCCGGCGACCCAAAGGTGTTTCACGCAATCGCGCCCGGTGGCATATATAAGTTGTGAGACCGGATCGTAGATCGGTTGTTGCGCCAGCCCGGAAAGATCGAACGCAACGACGTCCGCCGCCTTGCCGACCTCCAGCGAACCAATCTCGCTTTCCAGGCCCATGGCGCGTGCGCCGTTGAGCGTGGCCATGCGCAGCGCACGGTGGGCGTCCAGGGCGGTGGCCGAGCCGGCGACGGCCTTGGCCAGCATCGCGGCGGTGCGGGTTTCGCCCAGCAGGTCGAGGTCATTGTTGCTGGCGGCGCCGTCGGTGCCGATGGCCACATTCACCCCAGCCTGCCACAGACGCTCCACCGGGCAAAAGCCACTGGCCAGTTTCAGGTTGGATTCCGGGCAATGGATGATGCTGGTGTTGCTTTCTACCAGCAAAGCCAGGTCATCCTCGCTGATTTGGGTCATATGAACGGCCTGGAAGCGCGGGCCCAGCAACCCGAGGCGACCCAGGCGCGCCAGCGGGCGCTCGCCGGTCTGCTCGACGGCCTGTTGTACCTCGAAGGCGGTTTCGTGCACATGCATATGGATCGCGGCGTCCAGCTCTTCGGCGATCACACGGATCTTTTCCAGGTTGGCGTCGCACACCGTGTAGGGCGCGTGGGGGCCGAAAGTGATCTTGATGCGCGGGTGGTGCTTGAGGTCGCCGAACAGCTCGATACCCTGGCGAATCGCCTCATCGGCGGTACTCGCGCCGGGAATCGGGAAATCGAGGATCGGGATCGCGATCTGCGTGCGCATGCCGCTGTTGTGCACGCAATCGCTGGCGACCTTGGGGTAGAAGTACATGTCGCAGAAGCAGGTGATGCCGCCCTTGAGCTGTTCGGCGATGGCCAGGTCGGTACCGTCACGCACGAAAGCTTCGTCGACCCACTTGGCCTCGGCGGGCCAGATGTGTTTCTCCAGCCAGGTCATCAGCGGCAGGTCATCGGCCAGGCCGCGAAACAGGCTCATCGCCGCATGCCCGTGGGCGTTGATCAGGCCGGGGCTGAGCAGCATGCCCGGCAGCTCGCGTACCTCAGTGGCCGAAAGCTTCAACCCAGCAGCCCGTGGCCCGATAAACGCGATGCGTCCGTCGCGGATGCCCAGCGCATGTTCCTTGAGCACCACGCCGGCGGGTTCGACAGGTACCAGCCAGGTGGGCAGCAGCAACAGGTCGAGCGGGGCGGCAGTGGGGGTCATCGCAGGCTTCTTCCGGGGCAGCTATAAAAGAAGGGCGAAGTATACCCGAGCGTCCGGGCTGGCGGATCGCTATAATCGGCGGCTTTTGTTGATGAGTACGGGGTGAGGGATGCGCGATCGACTGTTGGCAGCGGAGAAAGTGAAGGCCATCGATTGGCGTGATGGCGCACTGCACCTGCTCGATCAGCGGGCGTTGCCGTCCCGGGAAAGCTGGGTGGCCTGCACCTGCGTCGCGGAGGTGGCTGCGGCCATTCGCTCGATGGTCGTGCGCGGTGCGCCGGCCATCGGTATCAGCGCCGCCTACGGTCTGGTGCTCGCCGCCCGTGTGCGCCTCGCCGAGGGCGGTGACTGGCAAGCCGCGTGGGAGGAAGACTACGCACTTTTAGCCGAGTCCCGACCGACCGCGTCGAACCTGTTCTGGGCCCTCAAGCGTATGCGCGATCGCCTGGACCGGGTCAAGAAGCACGCCGACCCACTGGCAGTGCTGGAAGCCGAAGCCATCGCGATCCATGACAGCGACCGCGAAGCCAATGTCGTCATGGCGCAGTTGGGCGTCGAGCGCATTCGCAGGCATCAGGGCAACGCCCAGGCGATTCTGACCCACGGCAATGTCGGTGCCCTGGCCACCGGGGGCGTCGGCACGGCTTTAGGCGTACTGCGCGCGGCGTTCCTCGAAGGTCTGGTCGAGCACGTGTACGTCAACGAAACCCGCCCGTGGCTGCAGGGTTCGCGGCTGACCGCCTGGGAGTTGGCGGGTGATGGCATCCCGGTCACGGTGAATGCCGACTCGGCAGGCGCGCATATCCTCAAGACCAAAGGCGTGACCTGGGTGATCGTCGGCGCCGACTGCATCGCCGCCAATGGCGATGTGATCGGCACGATCGGCACTTATCAATTGGCGGTGTGCGCCATGCACCATGGCGTGCGCTTTATGGTGGTGGCGCCGAGCTCGACCCTGGACTTGATGATGGCCACTGGCGAGGACGTCGCCCTCGAAGAGCGCGATGCCAGCGAGCTGTTGGACGTCGGCGGCCAACGTGTTGCCGCCGACGTCACGGCCTACAATCCCGTGTTTGACGTGACCCCCGCCGACCTGATCGACGTGATCGTGACCGAAAGAGGTGTGGTCGAGCGACCTGACACGGCCAAGCTGGCCAAATTGATGTGCCGTAAACGCCTGCATTAAGCGAATTTGCCTCCGAAAATCGGCCTGGATCCAGCTCTGAGCCCCTCTCGTCGCCCTCAAGCCTGTCATCCGTCAACTTACTATGCTCCATGCGCATCAGGGGGATAGGTGCGTGGCGGCGATTGTGATAACATCCGGCGGTTTCCAGGGCAGCCCCGAGGGGTTGTCTATAACGTGCAGATCCGTGTCATAACTCGTTGATTTGTCGTAAGTCGCTGTCAGGCACTGTGCCGGCAGCGGCGAGCTTCGTTTGTCCCAAATGGATGTGACGAAGTTTCACCCGAAAAAGGAATCAGGCTTCTCATGGGCGAACTGGCCAAAGAAATCCTCCCGGTCAATATCGAAGACGAGCTGAAACAGTCCTACCTCGACTACGCGATGAGCGTAATTGTCGGTCGGGCACTGCCTGATGCGCGCGATGGCTTGAAGCCCGTGCACCGGCGTGTGCTGTTCGCGATGAGCGAGCTGGGTAACGACTGGAACAAGCCGTACAAGAAATCTGCCCGTGTTGTCGGTGACGTGATCGGTAAGTATCACCCTCACGGCGACACTGCGGTGTACGACACCATCGTTCGGATGGCCCAGCCGTTCTCCCTGCGCTACCTGTTGGTAGACGGCCAGGGCAACTTCGGTTCGGTCGACGGCGACAACGCTGCGGCCATGCGATACACCGAAGTGCGCATGACCAAGCTGGCGCACGAGCTGCTGGCCGACCTGCATAAAGAAACCGTGGACTGGGTGCCGAACTACGACGGCACCGAAATGATCCCGGCCGTCATGCCAACCCGTATTCCCAACCTGCTGGTCAACGGCTCCAGCGGTATCGCCGTGGGCATGGCCACCAACATCCCGCCGCACAACCTCGGTGAAGTCATCGACGGTTGCCTGGCCCTTATCGACAACCCTGAGCTGACCGTCGATGAGCTGATGCAATACATTCCCGGCCCGGACTTCCCGACCGCCGCGATCATCAACGGTCGCGCCGGCATCATCGAAGCCTACCGCACCGGTCGTGGCCGCATTTACATGCGCGCCCGTTCGATCATCGAAGACATCGACAAGGTCGGTGGCCGCCAGCAGATCGTCATCACCGAACTGCCTTACCAGCTGAACAAGGCGCGTCTGATCGAGAAGATCGCCGAGCTGGTTAAAGAGAAGAAGCTCGAAGGCATCACCGAGCTGCGTGACGAGTCCGACAAAGACGGTATGCGCGTAGTGATCGAGCTGCGTCGTGGCGAAGTGCCTGAGGTGATCCTCAACAACCTCTACGCCCAGACCCAGCTGCAAAGCGTGTTTGGTATCAACGTGGTTGCACTGATCGATGGCCGCCCGCGCATCCTGAACCTCAAGGATCTGTTGGAAGCTTTCGTCCGTCACCGTCGCGAAGTGGTCACCCGCCGCACCGTGTTCGAACTGCGCAAGGCCCGCGAGCGCGGCCACATCCTGGAAGGCCAGGCAGTTGCGCTGTCGAACATCGACCCGGTCATCGCCCTGATCAAGGCGTCTCCGACCCCGTCGGAAGCCAAGGAAGCCCTGATCAAGATGCCGTGGGAATCCAGCGCCGTAGTGGCAATGGTTGAACGTGCCGGTGCCGATTCGTGCCGCCCCGAGACCCTGGACCCGCAATACGGCCTGCGCGACGGCAAGTACTTCCTGTCGCCGGAACAGGCCCAGGCCATCCTCGAACTGCGTCTGCACCGCCTGACCGGTCTGGAGCACGAGAAGCTGCTGGCCGAGTACCAGGAGATCCTCAACCAGATCGGCGAGCTGATCCGCATCCTCAACAGCGCCGTGCGCCTGATGGAAGTGATCCGCGAAGAGCTGGAAGTGATCCGCGCCGAATACGGCGACGTGCGCCGCACCGAAATCCTCGATGCGCGCCTCGACCTGACCCTGGGTGACATGATCCCGGAAGAAGAGCGTGTGGTGACCATCTCCCACGGTGGCTACGCCAAGACCCAGCCGCTGGCTGCGTACCAGGCCCAGCGTCGTGGCGGTAAAGGTAAATCGGCTACCGGCGTGAAAGACGAGGATTACATCGCTCACCTGCTGGTCGCCAACAGCCACACCACACTGCTGCTGTTCTCCAGCAAAGGCAAAGTGTACTGGCTGAAAACCTACGAAATCCCGGAAGCCTCGCGTGCCGCCCGTGGTCGCCCGTTGGTCAACCTGCTGCCGCTGGACAGTGATGAATACATCACCACCATGCTGCCGGTCGAGGAGTACACCGAAGGTCACTTCATCTTCATGGCCACCGCCAAAGGCACCGTGAAGAAGACCCCGCTGGAGTCCTTCAGCCGCCAGCGCAGCGTGGGCTTGATCGCCCTGGAGCTGGACGAAGGCGACGTACTGATCTCTGCGGCCATCACCGATGGCGAGCGTGAAGTCATGTTGTTCTCCGACGGCGGCAAGGTTACACGTTTCAAGGAATCCGACGTTCGCGCCATGGGCCGTACCGCCCGCGGTGTGCGCGGCATGCGTCTGCCGGAAGGGCAGAAGCTGATTTCGATGCTGATCCCGGAAGAAGGCAGCCAGATCCTCACCGCTTCGGCGCGTGGTTATGGCAAGCGCACGGCCATCAGCGAGTTCCCGGAGTACAAGCGTGGCGGCCAGGGCGTGATCGCCATGGTCAGCAACGACCGCAACGGCCGTCTGGTCGGCGCGGTCCAGGTGCTCGATGGTGAGGAAATCATGCTGATTTCCGACCAGGGCACCCTGGTGCGTACCCGTGTCGCTGAAGTGTCGAGCCTGGGCCGTAACACCCAGGGCGTGACCCTGATCAAGCTGGCCAAGGACGAAAAACTGGTCGGCCTGGAGCGTGTGCAGGAACCTTCGGAAGTGGAAGGCGAAGAGCTGGAAGAAGGCGAAGAGTTCGATGGCGAGGTGATCGCTGCCGGCGATGACGACGTCGACGAGCCAACCCTCGATGCTGCCGCAGACGAAGAAGAACCGCAGGAATAAGCGGACACACAGGGGGCGGATGAAGATTCGCCCCCTTGTTGTTTGTCCGGATGGAAATGTTGATACCCACGCAGATCCCTTGTGGGAGCGGGCTTGCTCGCGAAGGCGGACTGGCATTCACTACAGATGTCGGCTATTAGATCGCTTTCGCGAGCGAGCCCGCTCCCACGTTGGATCGGGTGTCGCCTGATATGTTTGCGTGACTACCACCAGATCAGAGTGAGATTGGATGTGAGCAAGAGAGCCTATAACTTCTGTGCCGGCCCCGCGGCGCTTCCTGAAGCAGTCCTGCAGCGCGCGCAGGGTGAACTCCTCGACTGGCATGGAAAAGGCCTCTCCGTGATGGAAATGAGCCATCGCAGCGATGAGTTCGTGTCCATCGCCACCAAGGCCGAGCAGGACCTGCGCGACTTGCTGGGCATCCCATCCAACTACAAAGTGCTGTTCCTGCAAGGCGGCGCGAGCCAGCAGTTCGCCCAGTTGCCGCTGAACCTGCTGCCGGAAGACGGCACTGCCGACTATATCGACACGGGTATCTGGGGTCAGAAGGCCATTGAAGAGGCTTCGCGCTACGGTCACGTCAACGTTGCCGGTACCGCCAAGCCCTACGACTACTTCGCGATTCCCGGTCAGAACGAGTGGAAGCTGTCGAAAGACGCGGCCTACGTTCACTACGTCGCCAACGAAACCATCGGTGGCCTGGAATTCGACTGGGTGCCAGAAGTGGGCGACGTGCCGCTGGTGTGCGACATGTCCTCGGACATCCTCTCGCGCCCGATCGACGTATCGAAATACGGCATGATCTACGCCGGCGCGCAGAAGAACATCGGCCCGAGCGGCATCCTGGTCAATATCATCCGTGAAGACCTGCTGGGTCGCGCGCGTTCGCTGTGCCCGACCATGCTCAACTACAAGGTCGCGGCCGACAACGGCTCGATGTACAACACCCCGCCGGCCTTCGCCTGGTACCTGTCGGGCCTGGTGTTCGAGTGGCTCAAAGAGCAGGGCGGTGTCGCCGCCATGGGCAAGCTCAACGAAGAGAAGAAGCGCACCCTCTACGACTTCATCGACGCCAGCGGCCTGTACAGCAACCCGATCAACCTGACTGACCGTTCGTGGATGAACGTGCCGTTCCGCCTGGCCGATGACCGCCTGGACAAGCCTTTCCTGGCCGGTGCCGACAAGCGCGGCTTGCTGAACCTCAAGGGCCACCGTTCGGTCGGCGGCATGCGCGCCTCCATCTATAACGCTGTCGACATCAACGCCATCAAGGCGCTGGTTGCCTACATGGCAGAGTTCGAAAAGGAACACGGCTAATGTCTGAGCAAGAACTCAAGGCCCTGCGGGTACGCATTGACAGCCTGGACGAGAAAGTCCTGGAGCTGATCAGTGAGCGCGCGCGGTGCGCCCAGGAAGTGGCACGGGTGAAAATGGCCTCCCTGGCCGAAGGCGAGGTGCCGGTGTTCTACCGTCCCGAGCGTGAAGCCCAGGTGCTCAAGCGCGTGATGGAACGCAACAAGGGCCCGTTGGGCAACGAAGAGATGGCGCGGTTGTTCCGTGAAATCATGTCGTCGTGCCTGGCCCTCGAGCAGCCGCTGAAAGTCGCCTACCTCGGCCCTGAGGGCACCTTTACCCAGGCTGCGGCGATGAAGCACTTCGGCCACGCGGTGATCAGCAAGCCAATGGCGGCGATCGACGAAGTGTTCCGTGAAGTGGCAGCCGGTGCGGTGAACTTTGGCGTGGTGCCGGTGGAAAACTCCACCGAAGGCGCGGTCAACCACACGCTGGACAGCTTCCTCGAACACGACATGGTGATCTGCGGCGAAGTCGAGCTGCGCATCCACCACCACCTGCTGGTGGGCGAGAACACCAAGACCGACAGCATCAGCCGCATCTACTCCCACGCGCAGTCGCTGGCCCAGTGCCGCAAGTGGCTGGACGCGCATTACCCGAATGTCGAGCGCGTGGCGGTGTCCAGCAACGCCGAGGCGGCCAAGCGGGTCAAGGGCGAGTGGAACTCGGCGGCGATTGCCGGTGACATGGCAGCGGGCCTGTATGGCCTGACGCGCCTGGCCGAGAAAATCGAGGACCGCCCGGACAACTCCACGCGCTTCCTGATGATCGGCAGCCAGGAAGTGCCGCCGACCGGCGACGACAAGACCTCGATTATCGTTTCCATGAGCAACAAGCCCGGTGCGCTGCATGAGCTGCTGGTGCCGTTCCACGACAACGGGATTGACCTGACGCGCATCGAGACTCGTCCTTCGCGCAGCGGTAAATGGACTTACGTGTTCTTTATCGACTTCATCGGCCACCACCGCGACCCACTGGTCAAGGGCGTGCTCGAGAAAATCAGTCAGGAAGCCGTGGCACTCAAGGTGCTGGGCTCTTACCCGAAAGCGGTTTTGTGAGGCTTTAACATGAGTGGCAACTTTCTCGCCCTGGCTCAGCCGGGCGTGCAACAACTGTCGCCCTACGTTCCGGGCAAGCCTGTGGACGAGCTGGCGCGTGAGTTGAACCTGGACCCGTCGAAAATCGTCAAGCTGGCCAGCAACGAAAACCCGCTGGGCCCGAGCCCTAAAGTGCTGGCGGCGATTCGGGAAGAATTGGCCGAGCTGACTCGCTATCCGGACGGCAACGGCTTTGCCCTCAAGTCCCTGCTTGCAGAAAATTGCCGCGTCGAGCTGAACCAGGTGACCCTGGGTAACGGCTCCAACGACATTCTTGAGCTGGTCGGTCGTGCCTACCTGGCGCCAGGCCTGAACGCCGTGTTCAGCGAGCATGCGTTTGCGGTCTACCCGATCGTCACCCAGGCTGTCGGTGCCGACGCACGCATTATTCCTGCCAAGGACTGGGGCCACGACCTGCCGGCCATGCTGGCGGCCATCGACGCCCAGACCCGTGTGGTGTTTATCGCCAACCCGAACAACCCGACCGGGACCTGGTTCGACGCGCAGGCGTTGAATGATTTCCTGCAGGACGTGCCCGAGCACGTACTGGTGGTGCTGGACGAGGCCTACATCGAATACGCCGAAGGCAGTGACTTGCCGGACGGCCTGGACTTCCTGGCGGCCTATCCGAACCTGTTGGTCTCGCGCACCTTCTCCAAGGCCTATGGCCTGGCGTCGCTGCGGGTGGGCTACGGCCTGTCCACGGCGGTGGTGGCGGATGTGCTGAACCGCGTGCGCCAGCCGTTCAACGTCAACAGCCTGGCCCTGGCGGCCGCCTGTGCGGCGGTGAAGGACGCCGAGTACCTGGAGGAAAGCCGTCGCATCAACGAAAGCGGCATGTTGCAGTTGCAGCAGGGCTTTGCTGAGTTGGGCCTGGGCTGGATCCCTTCCAAGGGTAACTTCATCTGCGTCGACCTCGGTCAAGTGGCCGCGCCGGTGTTCCAGGGCCTGTTGCGCGAAGGTGTGATCGTGCGCCCGGTAGCCAACTACGGCATGCCGAACCACCTGCGTATCACCATTGGCTTGCCGGCGGAAAACGCCCGCTTCCTGGAGGCGTTGGCCAAGGTTCTGGCTCGTGGTTGATGTCACTGCATTGCAACCTGCTGTGCCTATGATCGGTCGCCTTGTGGTGGTCGGTCTGGGGTTGATCGGCGGCTCCTTCGCCAAAGGCCTGCGTGAAAGCGGGTTGTGTGGCGAAGTGGTCGGTGTGGACCTGGACGCGCAATCGCGCAAGCTGGCGGTTGAGCTGGGTGTGGTGGATCGCTGTGAGGCTGACCTGGCGCTCGCGTGCCAGGGCGCTGATGTGATCCAGCTGGCCGTGCCGATCCTGGCCATGGAGAAGTTGCTGGCCGTGCTGGCCGGCATGGACCTGGGCCAGGCGATCCTCACGGACGTCGGCAGTGCCAAAGGCAATGTGGTGCGCGCGGCGCAGCAGGCCTTTGGCGGCATGCCCGCGCGGTTTGTGCCGGGCCATCCGATTGCCGGTTCCGAGCAAAGCGGGGTGGAAGCCTCGAATGCGCAGCTGTTCCGCCGCCATAAAGTTATTCTCACGCCGCTCGAGCAAACCGATCCGGCAGCGTTGGCCGTGGTGGACCGCCTGTGGCGCGCGTTGGGCGCGGATGTCGAGCATATGCAAGTCGAGCGCCACGACGAAGTGCTGGCCGCGACCAGTCATTTACCGCATCTGTTGGCATTCGGCCTGGTGGACTCCCTGGCCAAGCGCAACGAAAACCTCGAGATTTTCCGTTACGCCGCCGGTGGCTTCCGTGATTTCACGCGGATTGCCGGCAGCGACCCGGTGATGTGGCACGACATCTTCCTCGCCAATCGCGAAGCGGTGTTGCGCACCCTGGACACTTTCCGCAGCGACCTCGACGCCTTGCGCGATGCGGTCGATGCCGGGGATGGCCATCAATTATTGGGCGTGTTCACCCGTGCGCGGGTGGCGCGTGAACATTTCAGCAAGATCCTGGCGCGCCGGGCCTATGTGGAACCTGCTGTGAACGCCGATGAGCTGACCTTCCTCGCCAACCCGGGCGGCCGCTTGAGCGGATGCATCCGGGTGCCGGGCGACAAGTCGATCTCGCACCGTTCGATCATGCTCGGGTCGTTGGCTGAGGGCGTGACGGAGGTTGAGGGTTTCCTTGAGGGCGAAGATGCCCTGGCGACCTTGCAGGCGTTCCGCGACATGGGCGTGGTGATTGAAGGGCCGCACCATGGGCGCGTGACCATCCACGGCTTGGGCTTGCATGGTTTGAGGCCTGCACCGGGGCCGATCTACCTGGGGAACTCCGGCACCTCGATGCGCCTGCTGTCCGGGTTGCTCGCGGCGCAACGTTTCGACAGCGTATTGACCGGCGATGCGTCGCTGTCCAAACGCCCGATGAGCCGCGTGGCCAAGCCATTGCGAGAGATGGGCGCAGTGATCGAAACCGCACCGGAAGGGCGTCCGCCGTTGACCATCCGTGGCGGCCAATCGCTGAAAGGTTTGACTTACGCACTGCCGATGGCCAGTGCCCAGGTCAAATCCTGCCTGTTGCTGGCAGGGTTGTATGCCGAAGGTAAAACCGCCGTGACCGAGCCTGCGCCGACCCGTGACCATACCGAGCGCATGCTGCGCGGGTTTGGTTATCCGGTAGCGGTGGAGGGCGCGACGGCGTCAGTGGAGTCAGGACATACGCTGACCGCTACCCATATAGAGGTGCCGGGGGATATCTCCTCCTCGGCGTTCTTCCTGGTGGCGGCGTCGATTGCCGAGGGTTCCGAGCTGCTGTTGGAGCATGTCGGCATTAATCCGACGCGCACCGGGGTGATTGATATCCTGCGGCTGATGGGGGCGGACATCACCCTGGAAAACCCGCGCGAAGTGGGTGGTGAGCCGGTCGCGGACCTGCGCGTGCGTGCGGCGGCCCTCAAAGGCATCGAGATTCCCGAGGCACTGGTGCCGTTGGCGATTGATGAATTTCCGGTGCTGTTCGTCGCGGCGGCCTGCGCTGAAGGGCGCACCATCCTGCGCGGCGCCTCAGAGTTGCGCGTGAAGGAGTCCGACCGCATCCAGGTCATGGCCGACGGTCTGCTGGCGTTGGGCGTGAAGTGTGAACCGACACCTGATGGGATTATCATTGACGGTGGTCTGATAGGGGGTGGCGAGGTGCATGCCCACGGCGATCACCGAATTGCCATGGCCTTCAGTGTGGCTTCCCTACGGGCGGCGGCACCGATTCGTATCCGTGACTGTGCCAATGTAGCTACGTCTTTTCCGAATTTTCTTACACTGTGTGCCCAAGTCGGCATCCGTGTTGCCCAAGAGGCTCAATTGTGAATATCAAAGCACCGGTGATTACCATCGACGGGCCAAGCGGCTCGGGCAAAGGCACGATCGCCGGCATCCTGGCCAAGCGCCTCGGCTGGTGCCTGCTGGATTCCGGCGCGCTGTACCGCCTGCTGGCTTTTGCCGCACGCAACCATGGCGTCGACCTCACCAACGAAGAATCCCTGAAGCTGCTGGCGGCGCATTTGGACGTGCAGTTCGTCGGGGCGACGGAAGGTCATCCGCAGCGCATCATCCTCGAAGGTGATGATGTGACCGATGACCTGCGCAACGAACAAGTCGGCTCCTGGGCTTCCCAGGTTGCCGCGCTGCCGGCCGTGCGCGACGCATTGCTGCAGCGCCAGCGGGCTTTCCAGGAGCCGCCGGGCTTGGTGGCCGATGGCCGCGACATGGGCACCGTAGTGTTCCCGGAAGCGCCGCTGAAGATTTTCCTGACTGCCAGCGCCGAGGAGCGTGCCCGCCGCCGTTACTTGCAGTTGAAGGGCAAAGTCGATGGTGTTAGTCTGTCGAGTCTGCTAGATGAGATCCGTGCACGCGATGAGCGTGATACCCAGCGCGCAGTAGCCCCGCTCAAACCGGCGGCTGATGCCATACAGCTGGATTCCACGGAGTTGTCCATCGAGCAGGTGCTGGAACGCATCATGAGCGAGATCGCCATTCGCGATATCGCCGGGTGACCAAGAAGGCCGCAGGGGACCAGTCATAGTCCTGTGGTGCTTCTTTTAATTAGAACTGACCCACACCGTCTGGGGTGTGGAGATGGGCGTATTCTTCGCCCTTATCAACAGGAATTAAAATGAGCGAAAGCTTTGCGGAACTCTTTGAAGAAAGCCTAAAAACCCTGAACCTTCAGGCAGGCTCCATCATCACCGGTGTTATCGTTGATATCGATTACCAAGCTCGCTGGGTAACCGTTCACGCTGGTCTGAAGTCTGAAGCTCTGATCCCGCTGGAACAGTTCTACAACGATGCTGGTGACCTGACTATCAATGTCGGTGACGAAGTTCACGTTGCTCTGGACTCGGTTGAAGACGGTTTCGGTGAAACCAAGCTGTCCCGTGAAAAAGCCAAGCGCGCTGAATGCTGGATTGTTCTCGAAGCAGCCTTCGCAGCTGAAGAAGTGGTCAAGGGCGTTATCAACGGTAAGGTTAAAGGCGGCTTCACTGTCGACGTTAACGGCATCCGTGCGTTCCTGCCAGGTTCTTTGGTCGACGTTCGTCCTGTGCGCGACACCACGCACCTGGAAGGCAAAGAACTCGAATTCAAGGTCATCAAGCTCGACCAGAAGCGCAACAACGTTGTCGTTTCCCGTCGCAGCGTCCTGGAAGCAGAGAACTCCGCCGAGCGTGAAGCTCTGCTGGAATCCCTGCAGGAAGGCCAACAAGTCAAAGGTATCGTCAAGAACCTCACCGATTACGGCGCATTCGTCGATCTGGGTGGCGTCGATGGCCTGCTGCACATTACCGACATGGCTTGGAAGCGTATCAAGCATCCTTCCGAAATCGTCAACGTTGGCGACGAGATCGATGTCAAGGTTCTGAAGTACGATCGTGAGCGTAACCGCGTTTCCCTGGGCTTGAAGCAGCTGGGCGAAGATCCATGGGTTGCTATCAAGGCTCGTTACCCAGAAAGCACTCGCGTTACCGCGCGTGTTACCAACCTGACCGACTACGGCTGCTTCGCAGAGCTGGAAGAAGGCGTGGAAGGCCTGGTACACGTTTCCGAAATGGACTGGACCAACAAAAACATCCACCCTTCGAAAGTCGTACAAGTCGGCGACGAAGTGGAAGTTATGGTTCTGGACATCGACGAAGAGCGTCGTCGTATCTCCCTCGGCATCAAGCAGTGCAAATCTAACCCATGGGAAGATTTCTCTGGCCAGTTCAACAAGGGCGATAAAATCTCCGGCACCATCAAGTCGATCACCGATTTCGGTATCTTCATTGGTCTGGACGGCGGCATCGACGGCCTGGTTCACCTGTCCGACATCTCCTGGAACGAAGTTGGCGAAGAAGCTGTTCGTCGTTTCAAGAAGGGCGACGAGCTGGACACCGTTATCCTGTCGGTTGACCCAGAGCGCGAGCGCATCTCCCTGGGTATCAAGCAACTGGAAAGCGATCCGTTCTCCGAGTACGTTCAAGAGAACGACAAAGGCGCAATCGTTAAAGGCACTGTGAAAGAAGTTGACGCTAAAGGCGCCATCATCACTCTGGCCGACGATATCGAAGCGACTCTGAAAGCCTCCGAAATCAGCCGTGACCGCGTTGAAGACGCGCGCAACGTTCTGAAAGAAGGCCAGGAAGTAGAAGCCAAGATCATCAGCGTTGATCGCAAGAGCCGCGTAATCCAACTCTCCATCAAGTCGAAAGACGAAGTGGAAGAGAAAGAAGCTATCCAGAGCCTGCGCGACAAGCCAGTCTCCTCGGATACCCCAGTTGACACCACTCTCGGTGCTCTGCTGCGTGCGCAAATGGAAAAACAGAACTAAGTTCTGTCAGACCATAGAAAAAGGGCGACTTCGGTCGCCCTTTTTTGTGCCTGAAATTCGTTGAATCAACAACCAGAACCAAGACGCACGGCTTACTGTCAGAACTGACTATAGTCTTCATGAAAGCTATTTTCAGCGTGGTTGTTTCAATAAGGATCTGAATGAACAGGCTTATCGTAGTATTCGCAGTGCTCGCGCTTGCAGGCTGCTCCACCACCAGTGCCAAGACCCACGCCAAGCGCGGCGTCAGCGGCATCGAGATCGATTGCTCAGGCCTGGGCAACAAATGGGAAAAGTGCGAGAAGCGCGCTGCCCGCGAATGCAAGATGCAAGGCTACAAGGTGATCACCCGATCCAGCGACGCCAAGGACGAAGAAGGCGACTCCCTGTTCGGCTGGAACCCTGCCGGCGCCGTGACGCGTACCATGCTGGTGATCTGTAATTGAGCGTGCAAGCCACGTACTGCGGGCTGCCATCTCTCCCACAGATAAGTTGCGCTGTGGGCTGTTCAAATTCATCAAGTCATGCTAAAACCTTCGAAGCGCTTTTCCTAGCTGCTTGAAAAAGAAGGGAAAAATATGACGAAGTCGGAGTTGATCGAACGAATTGTCACCCATCAAGGGCTGCTCTCATCCAAAGATGTGGAGCTGGCCATCAAGACCATGCTCGAGCAAATGTCCCAGTGCCTGGCGACGGGTGATCGGATTGAGATCCGCGGGTTTGGGAGCTTTTCGCTGCACTACCGCGCACCAAGGGTAGGGCGCAATCCTAAGACTGGGCAGTCGGTAAGTCTGGATGGGAAATTTGTACCTCATTTCAAGCCGGGGAAGGAATTGCGGGATCGGGTGAATGAGGATGAGGAAGGTGATGTGTGATCGGTTTGCGAAGGGGGATTTATGCAGGGTATTAGTCGATTCGTAACGATCGTAGCTGTGCTGATAGTGTCTATTTTTGTCATAATCTTCGTGCTTGAAAATCAACAAACAGTTGCGCTTTCCTTTCTTGGTTGGATTACAAGGCCTTTGCCAGTATCTCTGTTTTTCATCGGATCGCTAATTCTGGGTTTGGCTATCGCGCCTTTAGTGATATTTATTGGTCGAGTGGCTGGGGCTCGGCCAAAATTAAAGCGTTAGCAAGACCTTTCCTGCTAGTAAGCGTATGCCATCGAGTTTTCGCCCGAGTGGGCGGCTCGCATTTCAAATGCGTTGCATAATACCTTCCAGTCTAGAGACCGGTTACGTTCTACTGTCCTTACCATAGGTACAATTTGTAACGTAATAAATGAGAAATTCGTTTGGTGGTGAGGGTTTTGGATTTTCCGACTGCCAGTCGGTCGCGTTGAAGACTCCGTTTCGTAGCTTCTGATACTCTCTAGGCTCTCCTTCATTGGAAAGTTCAAGCTCGCTGAGATAATATTTGTTCCCTGTGTGCTGCAGGGGCTCGGATGATCAACTGCGGGTCTTCATTGATTGAAGTGTTTCAATCGCATAAAGCAACTGATAATTTCGACTTTATTTGGTTATTGCGATTTTTTGAAAGAGAAGGCGTATGGCGATGAAATTTAAGGTTTCTATTAAATAATTTTATACGATACGGCTTCGAGGTTATTTAGCCTGCTAACAAATTTGAGTCGCCGTTTTTTATCGGATTTGGGTGCGTGATGGACAGTGATAAATATATTGTTTCAATAGTAGTAGCTACCCATAATCGATCAGGTTATGCGATTTCTTGCGTGCAAAGCCTGCTTGATATAGCTTCCGAAAAAATTCAGGTTGTAGTACATGATACAAGTAATGATGATTGTAAGTTAGCAGAATGGATTAAGCAAAACCCTCACCCACGATTGCTCTATGTTCATTGGCAGGAGCGCTTGTCAATGACTGAGAACCATGAAAAAGCAATTCATCTTGCCGATGGGGAATATGTATGTTTGATTGGGGATGACGATACAGTTTCTAGCTATATTGCTGAAGTGTCCCAATTCGCCAAAGACAATAATATTGAGATGCTAACCCCAAAGGCAAAAGCATCATATTACTGGCCCGATTTCAGAACAAAGAATTACGGGGCAGCTCATGCAGGAAAAATATATATATCTGAGTTTGATTGCAGTTTAACTACATTTGATTTGGATGAAAGATTAAATGTAGCACGAAGAGGGGCTTGCCAGGGAACCGATGGTATGCCGAAGCTCTACCATGGATTAGTGCAGCGCCGACTTTTAAATAAAATTATAGATAGTGATAGTCTATTGCTTCATGGCGCAAGCCCGGATATGTCAGCATCTATAGGCTTGTGTCTTCTAGGCGGAAAGTACCACTTAATAGACTTTCCTTTCACTATGCCAGGTGGTGGTGGTAACAGCAACAGCGGGCGAAGTGCTACTGGTAAGCATAAAGGTAATCTAAGAGAAGATCCGCATCTTACACCATTTAAAAATTTAAATTGGCCTGAAAGTATTCCTAACTTTTTTAGCGTGGAAACGGTGTGGGGACATGCTGCTTGGGAAACCCTTGTATGGCATAGTTCTCTAACAGGATTTAGTTTTGCAAGGCTCTATGCTCTCTGCTTCTTTCATCACCCTGATTACTACCGAGAGACAGTTAGGGCGTGGCGCTGCGCGAAGAAAAATAAAGTTGAAGGTGTGTCTTCGCTAGACATAGTTAGAGAATACATGTTTGTTGTCGCCCGATTTGTAAAAGCTAAATTCAAGAGAGTATTACACCCAGGTCCAAGTAACGGAGCCTATACAATAGGTACTGCAAATGATGTGTTTATGGCTCGTAAGAAGCTCGATGATTATTTAGAGTCACGACTGACTGAGAACCCGATTTCTTCATGGGGACTGACGAAATAAATGAAAATGCGAATGATACTATTGTGTTAAATAAAAGTAGTCTTCGATCGCTGCTGTTAGCTAGCCTGTCTGGCAAACTTGTATATGCGTTGGCGAGCATTATATCTTTGCCTTGGCTAGCTAGGTTGCTCGGGGCCGAGGCAGTTGGTCTAGTAGGTTTTTTTAATACCATTGTAATGGTAATGATGGTGTTCGAGGGTGGATTAACTAGTAGTCTCATTCAAAAATTAGCCTCTAATAGGGCTAAGGAATCGGTAAGCTCTTTGCGCTACAAGGCTTTCGCGGGTTCTATGGCACTAACCTATTTTGTATTCTTTCTGCTGTTGGGTTCAGCAATTGCATTTGTAATGAGCGCTAGCTCAGAAATGCTAGTTGAAGGTTGGTTGAATATTAATTCAATTCCTGAAAGCGAGGTTGTCAGCTCGTTAATATGTATAGGTATATTTGTTGGAATGGCTTTGCCGGTGATGGTTCTCCAGGGGGTAATGATCGGACGTGAACGCCAGCTGAAGCTTAATATGATTTATATTCCATATTCATTGGCCAGAACCTTAGGTGTTTTGCTAGTTATATGGGGCTTGTCAAAAGACCAAGACGTCAAATTTTATTTTATTTTGCAAGTGGGTATTCAGTTTTTATATTTAGCAGGCTTGCTGATTATTTCGATTACGGAGTTTTCGGACGTCTACGGACGTTTGGCTATTAAAATAGCTTTTTTGAAAAAAGGCATATCATTTAGTCGCGGGGTTTTGTTTATTTCCCTAACTACTGTGTTTGTAGTTCAGTTTGATAAGGTGTATTTGAGTGGGCACACAACGTTGGGTGAGTACGCTGCTTATACGTTGGCAAGCACGATTGCGGGTATACCTTATATTTTTTCATCAGCGTTGAACTCAGTATTGTTTCCGCGTTTTTCAATAAGCTTAAATATTTCTGATGAAACGGCAATCTTTAAAATATATCGTGCGTCTGGGATTGGTGTCGCCTTGCTTGTGGGAGTGTTGTGTCCGGCAATTTATTTTTATGCGGGCGACGTATTAAAAGTATTATTTGATCCATCACTCGCTGAAAGCATAAACCGAATCCTTCCAATTTTGATAGCCGGAACATCGCTTCAATGTTTATTAATAGTGCCATTTGCCCTGCAAATGGCGGCCAAATGGACATCAATGTCGTTGCGGTTAAATTGTATATGGATTCCTATCGTCATCATTCTTTTGCCTAATCTGATCTCACAGTTTGGCATTGTTGGCGGGGCTTACAGCTGGTTAATTTATAATCTGTTCTTATGCTTTATGTCATTTTATTTTGTCGGCAAACGGTTTACCTACCTGAGGGTGATTAATCGCGAGCTCCTGAAGAGTATCGTATTTGTGATTCTCGCAGTAACGATTGTTTTTTATGTAGTGAAGCTATCAACGGAGGATGTTGAAAATAGTTACAGATTGATTGGTTTAGAATTGATCAGTATTGTTATGGTTTTCCTCAGTGGGTTATTTTGTTTTAAGAAGGTTTTAGTTACCTTTAAGTAACCTATATGTTTCTTGTTTTGCGATCCTATTTAAGCGGGTGGGGATATGAAAGTTTTGGTGTTGGGTATTACAGGTATGCTAGGTAGTTCCGTATTCAACGCTCTCAGCCGAGATGAGCGCTACCATGTTATGGGCACTCTACGAAATGCAGAAGCACTGAAATATTTTGATGAGGCACAGCACTCCAATATTCTCACCAATGTAGATGTGCTAGACACGGAGCAACTACTAGACGTATTCATCAAGGTCAAACCGAATGTAGTGATCAATTGTGTGGGTTTGATCAAGCAGTTTTCATCTTCAAAAGATCCGATGGTAACCATCCCATTGAACTCAATTCTTCCTCATCGATTAGTAAAGCTTTGTCAATTATCTAACTCTCGTTTGGTGCATATAAGTACTGACTGTGTTTTTTCTGGTCTTAAAGGAAATTATGTTGAATCGGATTTATCTGATGCAAATGACCTTTATGGGAAATCAAAGTTTATTGGCGAGGTTGTCGATTCACCGAATGCAATTACACTAAGAACATCAATTATTGGTCACGAATTGAACTCGAAAAACTCTCTCGTGGATTGGTTTTTGTCTCAAGAGGGTACGGCAAAGGGCTATTCTAAGGCCATATTTTCTGGGTTGCCTACGGTCGAATTGGCGACGGTGATAAAAGATTACGTATTACCTAATAATGATGTGTACGGGTTGTACCATGTGTCTGCGGCACCTATTGACAAATATTCCCTGCTCAATTTGATAGCTCAGCACTATCAGAAAAGGATTACGCTGGTTTTAGATGACTCGGTAATAATTGACCGCTCCCTAGACTCGAGTAAATTTCGATCTATAATGGGTTATCAACCTCCTTCATGGGAGGTGCTGGTCGCGAAAATGAGGGCATCGATGTGAAAAAAGAATATACGTTAGGTAAAAAAAATGTTTGATAATAAAATTTTGATGATTACAGGCGGAACAGGTTCATTTGGTAATACTGTTCTCAAGCGGTTTCTGGATACTAATGTAAAAGAAATTAGAGTATTTAGTCGCGATGAAAAAAAACAAGAAGACATGCGTATCGCGCTCTCGAACGATAAGGTTAAATTTCACCTAGGTGATGTTCGTGATTACTCAAGTCTGAAACAGGCGATGGTAGGTGTTGATTATATATTCCATGCGGCAGCGCTTAAACAAGTGCCCTCGTGTGAATTCTTCCCTATGGAGGCGGTTAAAACTAACGTCATAGGCACAGAAAACGTCCTGAATGCGGCCATTGACAATAACGTTAAACGGGTTGTACTCCTCAGTACCGACAAAGCTGTTTACCCAATTAACGCTATGGGCATATCGAAGGCATTGGGTGAGAAAATATTAATTGCTAAGTCAAGGTCTGTTCGAGAGGGAGGCCCCATTTTCTGCGCGACTCGCTATGGTAATGTAATGGCGTCGAGAGGCTCCGTAATCCCGCTTTTTGTTGAAAAAATTAATGCAGGTCTTCCGCTCACAGTAACTGATCCCAATATGACTCGTTTTCTAATGAGTTTAGAAGATTCTGTCGATCTGGTGCTTCATGCGTTCGAGCATGGCGAGCAAGGTGATATATTCGTTCAGAAAGCACCGGCAAGCACTATTGGTGATTTGACACTTGCCTTGCAAGATCTGTTCTCCAGCGATTTACCTGTGAAAATTATCGGTACTCGACACGGTGAGAAATTGTACGAGTCGTTAGTATCGCGCGAGGAGATGGCTAAGGCGAAAGATATGGGAAGATACTACCGAATTCCTGCGGATAATAGAGATCTAAATTATGATAAATTTATTGTTGAAGGTCACCCGGAAGCAAATATAATTGACGATTACACTTCTCATAATACTGAATTGCTAGATGTGTCCGGGATTAAAAAGCTACTGATGACTCTAGATTATATAAAAAACAGTTTAAGCTAGTTTGCTTTTTTGCCGACTCGGTTTTGTTTGTATTGTTTGAAAATGATATAGCTCCCAGTTAGTTGAAATTTGATATGGTAGGGCCATGATGGTTACTAGAGCGCTGATGAATTTGTCAGGCTTCGCAGATGTGAGTGTAGTGATCCCGTGTTATCGGTGTAAAAATACGATAAAGCGTGCGCTCGAGTCCGTACATAATCAAACTATCCGCCCCGCCGAAGTCCTTCTTGTTGAGGATGCGAGTGGCGATGGTACGCTGGAGTATTTGAATTTAATAGCCAAACAATATCCCACTGGTTGGATAAAGGTTTTATCCCTACACATAAATTCAGGGCCAGGCACAGCCAGGAATGCTGGTTGGAATGCCTCAACACAACGCTATGTAGCTTTTCTAGACTCCGATGATAGTTGGCATCCTCAGAAAATTGAAATTCAATACCGTTGGATGGAACAGAATCCCAAGGTTGCCCTTACAGGGCAAATGGGGGTTGTAATTAATGACAATTTAGATCGGGAGACGAAGCGTTATCAGATTAATGAATTGATGTTTTCCGAGGTCTCAAAATTTCGGCTATTACTTTCTAATAAGTTTTCTACTCCTTCTGTTTTGATAAGGCGTGACGTCAAATATCGGTTCACTGCCGGTAAACGATTCTGTGAAGATTATGAACTTTGGTGCAAAGTGAAGTGCGCAGGGTATGGTTGTTTTACTGTAAATGTTCCTTTGACATTTTGTTATAAACCTCTATATGGACATGCTGGATTGAGCGGTGGTCTCTGGGATATGGAGAGAGGGGAGCTGAGCGTGTATGACGTGTTGCGTGAAAATAAGTGCATAAGTATGATGACTGCATTTTATTTAAAGGTGTGGTCTTTAATCCGCTATTGTCGCAGAAGGTTGCAAGTTAAATATGTTGCAAGACCGTCATGATATATTTGATCGGATGGTTCCTGCTCGTTATAGCATTTATTATGACGTCACTATCAGGTTATAAGACGTCGTTTTTCATCTATGTGTCTTTGTTTTTTCTTTTAATAGTGTCGTTTTTTCGTGGGCTTGTGGGAACGGATACATATGCCTATGAAATGATCATGGAGCAGTTGTTGGGCGGGCAACCGTCGGCCGGTATGGAGCCGGGTTTTGTTTTTGTTAGCTGGTTACTTCTCGGTGTTACCAATAGTGCATCAGTGACAGTTCGATTATTGGGTTGTCTGATTTTTAGCTTGCTATGTGTTTACTTGTATCGATCAGATAAGAACGAAAAGTTTTTATTAGTCTCATATATTTTACCTGCCTTTATATATCAATATACCATGAATGGCTTGAGAGTTGGCTTGGCTGCTGCGTTGCTGCTTTTAGCTACTCAAGAGTTCAGAAGGGTTAAAATTGCTTACGGATATTCTCTGGCTGCGCTTTCATTAACTTTTCATTATTCTGCTCTCGTTTCGTTAATTTTAATTTGGGCATCTAAAGTTTACTGGGTCAGGGCTTATAATATTCTCGTAGTGCCAGTCGCGATGCTGTTGGCTCTTGCGCTTTTCTATATTAATGAAGATTATTTTTCTCATAAGCTAATTTCTTATCAAAATTTCGACTCGCCTAGTTTATATTCTGGAATAGCAAAAATGCTGACATTGTCAGTGCTATTTCTGGGTGTTCTCTTATCCAATCTGACGGGGACTGAGAAATCTAAGTTGCTGTTTTTGGGGGCGGGATCTATGTTGGTTTTTTGGGGCATGTCAACATTTTCCTATGCCGGCCTCCGCTTCTTAGATCTATTATCATTTGCTTTTCCTCTGTGCGTATTAACTGTCTTTAATAAGCGGGGGCTAGAGCTCGGAAAACTGGTAAAGCTGTCTTTTGTTGTAGCCGGTTTAATTGCTGTCATTATGAGTTATAGGAATTTTTTGCATGAAGAGGGTCTAGGACCGTCTCCATTTTTACCTTATTATTTTAGCTCGTTAGCTAAAGTGTGATTTTTGTTTCGTTAAGTTAAAAGATATAAAAACCTACTACTTAGCATGTATGGAGCAAGTATGAAAATTCTGGTGCTGGGTGCGAACGGTTTTATAGGAAAGTCTTTTGTTGAAACGCTCACTCATCATGGTATCCAAGTCTGTGCTCTAACGCGCACAGAATTAAAAAGCTCTAAAGGATCAATCGAGACGGTAGTTGGGGATTTAACTGACAAGGATTTTAATTTTAAGGCTTTAATAAGCGACTGTAATGTTATTGTTAATTGCGCTGGAGAAACCCGTGACGATGCTCTTATGCATGCGTTGCATGTACAGGCCACTGCGAGGTTGCTCGAGGTAGCTGTAAGTCTGTGTCGCGATGGAAAGCAAATTCACTGGGTTCAATTGAGTAGTGTGGGCGCTTATGGGAGCTCCAAAAAGACGAGAGTGGTCAGTGAAGATACTCCGTTAAATCCTGTGGGGACGTATGAAGTTACAAAAACTATAGCTGATACATTAATTATAAAGCAAAGTGAAAATGTGGGTTTTTCTTATACTATTTTGAGACCATCCAACGTATTCGGGCGTGATATGACGAATGAGTCGTTGCGTCAACTTGGCCGTATAGTTAAAAAGAGAATGTTCTTTTTTGTAGGATTCTCCCCCTCGATCGCCACATATATACATGTCGACGATGTGGTTTCGGCGCTATACCTATGCGCGACAGATACCCGCGCAAAGGGGCATATCTTCAATATATCTAACGACTGCGCTTTGAAGGAATTGATTTCGGGAATAGCAAAATCTGTTGGAGTGCCTCCACCCCGATTGACTTTACCTGAGGGCTTGATAAGAGTCATGATAGGAGCCGCTAGAGGGTTATTAAACATTCCTGTCACACAAAAGCGTATAGATGCGCTGGTTCGACGTACAAGTTACCCCGGGGATAAAATTTATAACGTTTTGGGGTTTTCTCCTAAAAAAGACGTGCCTACCACGATAGGAGAGGTATTTTGGAAATGAGCCTACAGCAAAGAGATTCTATTTTTGGTGGTTTTTAATTCTATTGTTTCTCTATACGTTTAGGGTTGGAAATGCGTAAAAAACTGCATATTGCGCGAGTATCCACTGTACCTTTTTTTGTGCTTACTCAGCTTAAATCACAAATTGATGCGTTTAGCTCTCATGGGATGACGGTTACGGTCATCACAAGTGGAGAAGACTTTCACGGTCAAATGAGTGAAATTGAGAACGCAAATTTTATTCCTGTTGATATCTCGAGAAATATAAGTTTAATTAAGGACTTAGTAAGTCTTGTGAAGTTGTTTCGTTTGTTTAAGTTAAACAAATTTGATGTTGTACACTCTACAACTCCTAAAGCTGGGCTTCTTTGCGCTGTAGCCGGTTATTTTGCAGGTGTGCCTGTAAGAATGCACACTTTTACCGGGCAACCTTGGGCGACGATGTCCGGCGTCAAAAGAAGTATTTTAAAGACCTGTGATAAGATTATTGGGGGGCTCAATACACACTGTTACGCTGATAGCTCAACTCAAAAGAACTTTCTTGTTAAAAACAAAATCATTAAAGAAGGTAAGATATCCGTACTTGGGAACGGTTCGTTGGCGGGTGTCGATCTTGCTAGATTTAATAAAAGGAATTATTCGCTTGAATTCATTTCTGATTTGCGCGCAAGCCTAGGCGTACCTCCAAATGGAAAGGTGATTCTCTTTGTCGGACGAATTACGCCAGAAAAGGGTATCCAAGAACTAATGGAGGCTTTTGTACAAGTTGCAGCTGCGGATAATTCTACTCATCTATTGCTGGTGGGTCCAATCGAAGAAACAGGTGGTGAGATTATTGACTCTTTCGCCAATACTCGAGCATGGTCGAGGGTACATCGAGTCGGATTTTCTAATGAGCCCGAAAAGTTCATGGCATTGGCTGATCTATTGTGCTTGCCGAGCTACCGTGAAGGGTTCGGTACGGTTGTAATTGAAGCGGCGGCGATGGGAATACCAACCGTGGGCACCTCCATTTATGGCCTATCGGATGCAGTAGTTGATGGGGCTACTGGATTGCTGGTTCCTCCCCAGGATGCGGACGCGTTAGGTTTGGCGCTGATTAGTCTAGTGACCGATAGAGCCTTGCTGCTGCAGATGGGGAAGGCAGCGAATGCAAGAGCTGTAGAAGAGTTTGATTCTGCAAAGATGTCTGCCCTGATGCTAAATGAGTACGAGAGATTCTATCTATGATTTTACGTAACTTGGATATAAATTATCAGCGGTAGCAGGCGTTTTTAGACCATTAACAGTGATGCCGGTTTTATATTTATTGAGGGGCGAAGGTTTAAATGAACTATTGGATTTGCTTTTTTATATTTTTACTTTCTTTTTTATTGACCGCTTTCTTTCGCAGCTATGCTCTCAAAAAAAATATTTTAGATATACCTAATGAACGTAGCTCTCATCATTTGCCAACACCGCGCGGTGGTGGGGTGGCAATAGTTGTTACTTTTATGACATCGCTCGTCTATGTTTACCTTAATCATGTGATCCCTTTAGCTGATTTTATAGGATTGTTATCCGTGACATTTTTTGTTGCGGCCATTGGGTTTATGGATGATAAATACAGTCTTTCCGCTCGCTGGAGGTTAATAGGACATTTTCTGTCTGCGATCTGGGGAATCTTTTGGATCGGTGGCCTGCCGGATCTAGTTTTTTTTGGAATTAACATTCAACTTGGCTTTATTGGAAGCGTCTTATCAGTTTTTTATCTGGTCTGGATGCTAAACCTATATAATTTTATGGATGGCATTGATGGGCTTGCGAGTCTGGAGGCTATCTGCGTATGTTTCGGTATGTGCATTCTGTATTTCGTTGTCGGAGCACATGAACTAATAGTGCTGCCTTTGTCTTTGGCGATGGCTGTACTGGGGTTTTTATGCTGGAATATGCCTCCAGCGAAAATCTTTATGGGCGATGCAGGGAGTAGTTTTCTTGGAATTCTACTTGGTTTGCTTTCGCTACAGGCGGCTTGGCACTCTCCTAAGCTTTTATGGTGTTGGCTAATTTTGTTGGGTGTTTTCATCGTAGACGCTACGGTCACGTTATTTCGCCGGTTTCTGCGAGGCGCGAAGGTATACGAAGCGCATAGAAGTCATGCTTATCAGTTTGCATCCAGGCATTTTGGTAAGCATTTGCCTGTAAGCTTAGGCGTATCTTTTATAAATATTTTTTGGCTGCTGCCAATATCATTATGTGCCGCACTGTCGCTGATGGATGGTGCTATGGCATTCATGATTGCCTACATCCCTTTGATTTTTATAGCGTTCTTTTTTCATGCTGGAGAGAGAGAGACGCGCTAGTCTTGTTTATGATGTAACAGTCCTGTAAATTTGGCAGGTGATTTGCGTTATTTTATTGCTCGGACATTGGAGCGGCTGAGGAAAGTTATGGAGAGGATAAGAGGTTTTTTGCTAAGCCTTCCACGGCGGCAAAAGAGGCTAATCCAAGTGGGGACAGATATTGTTCTTACATGGTGCGCTTTGTGGGCTGCATTTATTGTAAGGTTAGGGATTGAGGATATAGCTAATCCACTTCTTCAACATCAGTGGCTGTTCCTAAGCGCTCCAATTGTAGCCATTCCGATGTTCACCAGGTTTGGTTTATACCGTGCGGTTATGCGCTACTTTGGCAATGATGCATTAATTGCTATTATAAAAGCAGTCAGTTTGTCCTCATTAATTTTGGGCATAATTGTCTATTGGTACGGTAATCATCAAAATGTAGTTCCGCGCTCAATCATATTTAACTACTGGTGGATTAGCTTAATTTTGGTGGGTGGCCTACGCTTGGCCATGCGACAGTTTTTCCTTGGTGACTGGTTTACTGCTGGCCAGCAAATACCGTTTACTAATCGTGAGAACTTGCTTCCGAGAGTTGCAATTTATGGTGCTGGCGCAGCGGGAAATCAACTTGTAGCTGCTTTGCGAGTGGGCCGTGTAATGCGCCCTGTTGCGTTTATTGACGATGACCCGAACATCTCGGATCGAGTGATCTCCGGGCTTCAAGTTTATAAGCCTAAACATATTCAACGAATGATTGAAGTTACAGGCGCTCAAGAGGTACTGCTGGCTATTCCCTCCTCCAATCGTGCCCGGCGTCGTGAGATACTTGGTTTTTTAGAGGGATTTCCTCTTCATGTCCGTAGTGTTCCTGGGTTCATGGACTTAGCGAGTGGCAGAGTTAAGGTTGACGATATTCAGGAGGTCGACATTGCCGATCTGCTTGGACGTGACTCGGTTCCTGCCCAAAGTGAGCTACTTGAGCGCTGTATTACTGGACAGGTCGTTATGGTTACCGGCGCAGGAGGCTCTATTGGCTCTGAGCTTTGTCGGCAAATACTAGCGTTGCGCCCTACGAAATTATTACTCTTCGAGCATAGTGAATTTAATCTCTACAATGTGCTTTCAGAGTTAGAGCGGCGAATCGCGCGTGAATCTTTATCTGTTGAGTTACTTCCAATCTTAGGTTCGGTTCGAAACGAGTCGAAATTGTTGGATGTGATGAAAAGCTGGAAGGTAGACACTGTCTATCATGCTGCTGCATATAAACACGTGCCGATGGTGGAACATAATATCTCAGAAGGTGTATTAAATAATGTTTTCGGTACATTGTACGCAGCGCAGGCTGCCATTCAATCTGGTGTAGCTAATTTTGTATTGATTTCAACAGATAAAGCAGTGCGGCCAACCAATGTAATGGGAAGTACCAAGCGCATCGCTGAATTGGTTTTACAAGCGCTTAGTCACGAGCTGGCTCCAATTTTATTTAATAGCAAGTCCAATGTCTCGCACGTCAACAAAACACGCTTCACTATGGTGCGTTTTGGGAATGTGCTGGGATCTTCTGGATCTGTTATACCTTTGTTTCATTCACAGATTAAGAGTGGAGGGCCTCTAACGGTTACCCATCCGAAAATTACTCGATACTTCATGACTATTCCTGAAGCTGCGCAACTGGTTATTCAAGCAGGTTCGATGGGGGTGGGGGGAGATGTATTCGTTTTGGATATGGGAGAACCCGTTCGGATCGTAGAGCTAGCAGAGAAAATGATTAACCTTTCTGGGCTGAGCGTTCGATCCGAAAGGAATCCACAAGGTGATATCTCTATTGAGTTCACCGGCCTACGCCCCGGTGAGAAGCTCTACGAAGAGTTACTGATCGGTGACAACGTTGCTGCAACACAGCATCCTATGATTATGTGTGCGAATGAAGATGATTTATCTTGGGATAACTTGAAAGATAAGCTGCTGCAACTTCTTTCAGCGTTAGGAGATGATGATTATGTTCGTGTTCGGCAATTGCTTCGCGACACGGTGACTGGTTATACACCCGATGGTGAAATCGTAGACTTATTTTACCAGCAGTATCGGCTCGAACCATGACGAAAGTATTATTTTTAGCTCATTGTTTGGTCGATTAGCTGCAGAAGAAAAAATGTTATACCTGATTTTTTAGGCCGGTTTACCCCGGCCTTTTTTACATTTTTTGTTTCAATGCTGTCTTGGCAGTTTTTTATGTTATTAAATTATTTGCGGCACTCTATGTACATAGAGAGCTCAGGGCAAGTCGAATCAAATAGAGCCTTGTTCCTTAATATAGGGCAGTGCGATTGTAGATATTTTGACTCATAAATTTCTGAGAAGTTAAAAGCCTTCAACATTCGCATGGCTTTTTCCACGTCAAACCAATTTATATGGTCTCCATAGTGGTCTTTCTGTATTTCTTTTGGGATTTTTTCAATGATCGAATCAAACGCTTCATTTTTTGGTAAGTTAAGGAATGTATCTTTTATCTCTTTGTCGGTTATTTTTACTTTGCTTGTCGGATGAGTATCAGTTAGTGCTGTTGCGAAGTGATCTAAAAACTTCTGTTCAATGCTTTTGTTATATACCCCATACGCATTAGGCCATTTCCAGAAGCTCTCATCTCCGCGAATGTAAGCGTCATATTCAAGGCCCATGTCGGGACAAGTAAGTCTAAATACTCCCCCTGGTTGTAAGCATCGATATACTTCGCTGAATAAATACTCAACATCACCGTCACTCAAATGTTCAATGACATGCGATGTATAAGCCACCATTAGTGTGTTGTCTTCTAATGGCATCGGTTTATGCGAAGTGAGATCATATTGAATGTTTAGATTGCCTTTTTGATCGTCTTTATAATAATCATTAGGATTGTCTAGATTGTGCCAGTATGGGTGGAAGAAAGAGCCTGCACCTATATTCAAATATTTGGGTGTCTCTGGTCTCTTGGAGTCTTCGTAGAGTAGAGTGCTTGTGCCTCTGTCAATTTTGTTAATCTCTAGCCCGAGGGGAAGTATGCATTGGTTAATTAGGTTTTTACCTGTTTTTAGTAAATTCATTTATGGCGCTCTTGAATGTGGTGATTATAGTCTCTCGGGTATGAGAGATTTTGTGTCGAGATAGCAAAGTCTGAATTGAAATTCTTGATGCTTGTGTTTGGAGTCCCACTAATTCCGGCCTATGTTTGAAGCGTTAGGCACTGCAGTCAATATAATGATAACTCTAGTATTGATTTTCATCAATGGGGTATCTGGTTTGCCCACATTGACTCGTTGGATACTCCTTCCTATCGATTCAATCTTATATCGACTCGTTCAACGTGCTGCATGCTCAACTTAGTTGTTTTTTTTATTTCTCTCGGCACTGGAAAATATCTCCCCTGCGGTAATCATGGCTGTCTCTGCCGAACTTGGTGGGACCCATCCAAGCAAGTTTCTAGCTTTTGAGCTATCTATTTTCAATGATTCGCAAAGCTGTGTATATAGTCCTTTGCGTCCTAGTAATCTGGCAGCGCCTTTTAGCCAAGAGGGGGGGATAGATACGAGGGGTACTTTCTTGCACATCCCCGCTGCCAAGAGAGTCACCAATTCTTTCGTGGAGAAATCTTGTCCATCCGATACCAGGAACACCTGATTGGCGGCGGCGGGATGCTCGATGCAAACGCAGATAAAATCAATTAAGTTTTCTAAAGAGATCATGCTTCTGTTGTTGTTAATCTGACCCAGCGGTAATGGCATTCCTGATTTGACGAGCTTCAATAATCTTCTAAAATTTCCTGGTGCATGTGCTGCATATACTAAAGGAGGGCGTATAATTACGATTTCCATGTTATTGCGTTCGGCGATCTTCAATAATCCGATTTCAGCATTCATTTTCGAAATGGCGTATTCCGTCTGGGGCGTGAGCTTTGACGAATCCGAGAAAGGAAGATTACTAGTGTGAGAGCCATTCACACCTATTGAACTAATAAAGATAAAACGTTTTACTCCTAAGGCTTCTGCTTGATTTGCCAAATTCAGAGTGGCGTCTGTATTAGATTCTTTGAAACATTCAGCCGCGTTAGCTTCTTTTTTCAATACATGAGCGCGTCCGGCTGTATGGATTACGCAATCGACATTTGCAAGTGCCTCATGCCATGAAGTGTCCGAGTTAAAACTTCCAAGCGTGAACACTTGACAAGAATTCTCGAGGTCCGAATTTTTAGCGCGTGAAGCTGCAACGATTTCGTACTCCGAGTGTTTAACAAGTTGAGCCAATAATTCTGATCCGACGAAACCTGTAGCTCCAGTGAGTAATATTTTTTTCATCTTTAAAGGCTCAAGTTTTGAGTAGCTGAGTGTTAGAAAATGGGCGTCTGATTTCCTTATTGCCCCCGCCGGTATGTATCATATTAAATAATGAAAATATTGTCTTGTGGAAAAAAGTGCGAGTCTTGCAGATTGATATCAAGATGATGTCGGTGGCACACACCCTGTAACTCAAGCATTTTTGACGTATCCCCAACATCGCCTAAGTTTGAAAAGCAGCTTCGGAAAAGCTGCTTTTTCTCTAACGCATGTCATGGAGCGTCAAAATGCAAAACACCTACCTGACCGCCCTGGTCTTCGCTTTCCTCACCACCCTCTCTGTCACTACCACCGCGGCCCCGTCCGTCAAACCCGAAACCCCAGCCCCGGTTACCGCTCAGATTGCAAACCCTGAGCAATCCACCAAGGTCAACCTCAACGCCGCCGACGCCGAAACCCTGCGCCGTGAGCTCTTTGGCATCGGCGCCGCTAAAGCGAAAGCGATCGTGGCATATCGCGAAAGTAATGGGCCGTTCACTGCGGTGGATGAGTTGTTGGAGGTGAAGGGGATCGGCAAGGCGTTGCTGGAGAAGAATCGCGATAGGGTGGTGATCAACTAAGCGAACCACGAGGCCGGTTATTGACCGGCCTTTTATTTCTCCGGAATTCCGGCCTTCATGCTTTCCCGCACCGCGTCCATGATCCGTGTTGCCAATTGCGAATTTTCGCCGCTTCGGGCCAATACCAGCGCCCCTACCAGTGTTGACTTCATCACCAAACCCGCGGCATCGCCTCGGCCATTCCCAGTAGTGTTTGAGTCATGCACCGAGCACCGCATCTGTCGTCTCGCTGTGCTTGCCGCTGCAGCTTGCAGGACTTTTTCCACCAAGTCGTCCTTGGATTTGAAATGCGCATAAGACCCGCCATGTCGATTCCATCTCCGGGTTTGCAGCATTGGCATGAAAAGTGATTACGTCTACGCAGAGGATTGTTCAACAATCGTGAGGTCGTGATGACGCTTAGCCTGTCTTTAGCCGATCAGATTGCTCTGGAGTTGCGTGCCGACATTATTGGCGGGCGGCTGTTGCCGGGGATGGCGTTGGTTGAGGCGGAGTTGGTGAAGACCTATAACGCCTCGCGCAATACCATTCGCGAAGCCTTGCACCGTTTGGGGCAGGAAGGGTTGACCCGCTACGCGCGTAACAAGGGGGTGATGGTTCGCCGGCTGGAGCGTGAGGAAGTGCGCGATTTGTTCGTAGTCCGGCGTACCCTTGAGTTGCAGGCTATCGCCCAGAGCGGTGCGCTCAGTGTGGACCACTCCGAGCGCATGCAGAACGCCATCGATGCCACCACCTTGGCCCGTGAACGCGAGGATTGGCGCGCCGTGGCGACCCACAGTCTGGTGTTCCACCAGCAGATTGTCGGGCTGATGCGCAGCCCTTTGTTCGATGAGTTTTTCGCCCAGGTGATCGCGCAGCTGCGCCTGGTGTTTTGTGCAGCGCCTGATGAGCAGCGTTTCCAGTCGCCTTGGCTGGAGCGCGATCGTGAGATTTATCAACGCTTACTCAACAATGACAAGCCGGCAGCGGGGGAGGCGATGAGCCTGTATCTGGATGATTCGGAACGTCTGTCATTGGCCCTGTTTAACCATCCCTGATCGAGGATCCGCACCATGTACAAAGACTATCCGGCCGCTTACCAGGTCAGCAAAGGTTCGGCGCTGCAGGTTGATACGGCGTTCTATGAGCGGATCCGCAACCAGGTGGACCAGCGCACGCTGATCGAGCAGTTCGAGGTGCCGATCCGCACGGGCAGGGCGTGGAAGGTGCCGGCCGGGCATGTGTTTCGTGTCACGACGCCGGTGGGCCCGCAGGTGGGGGACTTTAATGTGTGGAACGCCAATGACCCTCGCGAACGCCTTTGGGCGGCGCGCACCCGTCAGTTGCAGGGCGCGCATGTGAGCATTCATGACCGGTTGTGGTCGAACCTGCCATTTCTGAGGCCCCTGGTGACCATCACTGATGACAGCCTGGCGGGTTACGGGATCGATGAACACGGCGGGCGCTTGCACGATTTGCTCGGCACGCGTTGCGATCCCTATGTGAACCGCATGCTCACGGGCGAGGATTTTCACCACCACTGTCATTCGAACCTCACGCGTGCGGTTTTACCCCACGGCCTGACGGAATTCGACGTGCATGACGTGTTGAATATTTTCCAGTGCACAGGCCTGAATCACGACGACATGTATTTCATGAAGGCATGCCCGGCGCAGAAGGGCGACTACCTGGAGTTCTTTGCGGAGATTGATTTGCTGTGTGCGCTGTCGACATGCCCAGGTGGGGATTTATCGCTGCCAATGTGGGGGCCGGAGGCGCAGGACCCGTTGACGGTGTGCCGTCCGCTGGGGGTTGAGATCTACAAACTGGAGGAGGCGTTGCTGGAAGGCTGGCGCCAGCCGGAGCGTGCTGCCTACAAAGGGCAGCACGGTTTGCAGATTGCCAAGGCGGCTTGGGAGTAACCCCAAGGTTCAGCGATCCTGCGCGTCCTTGGCATCCGCCTGGGCGTTGCGCTCGGCCACGCGTTTGCGTTGTTCGTCGGTGAGTTCGACCTTGTTGGCGCTGTCACGCAGCATCATCAGGCCACCGACGATCGATCCGATCGCAACCACTAAAATCAACCATGCATACCACGGCATAAGGCTCTCCTTGAGGCAGATTGCCGTGGGAGAATTTTCCCACGGGAATAACTGCTTTGAGTGACGGGCATTCTTACTAGTTCAGTGTAGGCCCGTTCTGCCTCCAGTCGATCAGAGCCCGGTCAACATCGCATCCGCCGGTGCATCGGCACGGTCTTGGGCGGTCATCTGAAAGTAGACAAAACCAACCAGCATGAAGCCGAGGAAGATCAGCCCGATCAGCGCGTTGAACCACGCCATGGCCACCAGGCACACCACTGCCAGTGCTAGCGCGATGGCCGGAACGACTGGGTAACCCGGAGCGCGGAAGGTGCGTTCCAGCAGCGGTTCGGTCTTACGCAGTTTGAACAGGCTGAGCATGCTCATGATGTACATCACGATCGCGCCGAACACGGCCATGGTGATCATCGCGGCGGTCAGCGTCATGCCGCCCAGGTTAATCAGGCCGTCGCTATAGATAGCAGCGATACCGACCACGCCACCGGCGATAATTGCCCGGTGAGGTGTCTGAAAGCGCGACAACTTGGCCAGGAAAGACGGCAGGTAGCCGGCGCGGGCCAGGGCGAAGAACTGACGCGAGTAGCCGAGGATAATCCCGTGGAAGCTCGCCACCAGGCCGAACAGGCCGATCCACACCAGCATGTGCAGCCAGCCGGAGCTGTCGCCCACCACGGTTTTCATGGCTTGTGGCAGTGGGTCGTTGATGTTCGACAGGGCGCGCCAGTCGCCGACGCCGCCGGCGAAGAACATCACGCCCATGGCCAGGATCACCAGGGTCAGGATGCCGCTGATGTAGGCTTTTGGAATGGTGCGCTTCGGATCTTTCGCTTCCTCGGCCGCCATGGCTGCACCTTCGATGGCGAGGAAAAACCAGATGGCAAACGGAATCGCCGCGAACATCCCGGCAATCGCCGGGGCGCCGAAAGTGTCGGAGCCAGCCCAGCCATTCAGGGCGAAGTTGCTGAAGCTGAAGGCGGGGGCGACCACGCCCATGAACACCAGCAGCTCGGCGACGGCGAGTACGCACACCACCAGCTCGAAGGTGGCGGCGAGTTTCACACCAAGGATGTTCAGGCCCATGAACACGATGTAGGCACCGACGGCCGCGTGCTTGGGGTCGAGTGCCGGAAATTGCACGTTGAGATAAGCACCGATGGCCAAGGCGATGGCGGGGGGCGCGAAGACGAATTCGATCAACGTCGCCAGCCCGGCGATCAAGCCGCCTTTTTCACCAAAGGCTCGGCGGCTGTAGGCAAACGGCCCACCCGCGTGTGGGATCGCGGTGGTTAGCTCGGTGAAGCTGAAGATAAAACAGGTGTACATCAGCGCGACCATCAATGAGGTCACCAGGAAGCCCAAGGTCCCGGCGACGCCCCAGCCATAGCTCCAGCCGAAGTACTCCCCGGAAATCACCAGCCCGACCGCGATCCCCCATAAATGCAGAGTGCCTAGTGTGGGTTTGAGTTGTGTGTTCATTGTGTTGCTCCCTGAACCGTTTGGAATGATTCAAGGTGTTGCAGCGGACATGCCAGCCTGAGAATCATTGTCGTAAAGCGGCGTGATTGTCGCGTGGGGGATGGTTTGGCGTTTGAAACTTTACATCGCCGCACCAGATGAGGGCGGTGGTGGCCGAGCCGACGCTATCGGGGGCAAGCCCCCTCCCACATTTGTATGGCGAGCGCTGATCCAGTGTGGGAGGGGCCTTGCCCCCGATGAGGCCCTCCAAATCACTAAAGCCTGCTGTAAACCCCACATAAACCCACTCTTTACGCCGTCTTTACGCCCCGCCCGCACCCTCGCTCTCGTTCCTTTACGCCACTCCTGCCGACAATTGCCCCACACGCGGCACTCGCCGCTAAACGGAGAGACTTCCATGAGCGTTCTGGACGGGGTGTCACTGCTATTGGCCGTGGCGCTGTTCATTTATCTGCTGGTTGCGCTGTTACGCGCGGATCGGAACTAGGAGCTGGCCATGCACAGTTATGACTATTGGCTGATCATTGCCTTCTTTGCCGTGGTGCTGGTGCCCGCACCGTTCCTCGGCCGGTTCTACTACAAAGTGATGGAGGGCCAGCGCACCTGGCTGACCCCGGTGCTGGGGCCGGTCGAAAATGCGTGTTATCGGCTGTCCGGTGTCGACGCTCATGAAGAACAAAGCTGGCAGAAATACATGCTGGCCTTGCTCGCGTTCAACCTCGCGGGCTTTGTGCTGTTGTTCTCGATCCTGCTGTTCCAGGACTATCTCCCACTGAACCCGCAGAAATTGCCGGGTCAGGAATGGACCTTGGCCTTCAACACTGCGGGCAGTTTCATGACCAACACCAACTGGCAGTCCTACAGCGGCGAGGCGTCCCTGAGCTACCTCAGCCAGATGGCGGGCCTGACCGTGCAGAACTTCGTCAGTGCGGCCACCGGCCTGGCAGTACTTGTTGCTTTGTGCCGTGGGATTGGTCGCAAATCCACCAAGACGTTGGGCAACTTCTGGGTCGACATGACCCGCGCCACCCTCTACGGCTTGCTGCCGTTGTGCCTGGTGCTGGCGTTGTTCCTGGTATGGCAGGGTGTGCCGCAAACCTTCGCGCATTACGTTGACGCGCTGACTGTGCAGGGCGTGGATCAGGTGATCCCCCTGGGCCCGGCGGCCAGCCAGATTGCGATCAAGCAATTGGGCACCAACGGCGGTGGCTTCTTTGGCGTCAACTCAGCGCACCCCTTTGAAGACCCGACGGCCTGGGCCAACCTGTTCGAGCTGGCGGCGATCATCCTGATCCCGGTTGCCCTGGTGTTTACCTTCGGCCACTACGTGAAAGACCTGCGTCAGAGCCGCGCGATCCTCGGCTGCATGCTCGCGCTGTTCCTGATCGGCGGCGCGACCTCGCTGTGGGCCGAATACCAGCCGAACCCGACGCTGAACAATCCGGCCGTGGAGCAGACCGCCCCAATGGAAGGTAAGGAAACACGCTTCGGCACCACCGGGACTGTGCTGTGGTCGGTGACGACTACCGCGGCGTCCAACGGCTCGGTCAACGGCATGCAGGACAGCCTCAACCCTCTCAGCGGGATGGTGGCGCTGGTCAATATGATGGTCGGCGAAGTGATCTTTGGCGGCGTCGGTGCCGGCATGTACGGCATGTTGCTCAACGTGTTGATCGCGGTGTTCCTGGCCGGCCTGATGATCGGCCGCACCCCGGAATACCTGGGCAAGAAACTCCAGGCCAAGGAAGTGCAGTTGCTGGTGGTGACCCTGCTCGTGATGCCGGTTGGCGTGCTTGTGCTCGGCGCCATCGCCGCCAGCCTGCCTGGTCCGGCGGGGGCCATCAGTAACCCTGGGCCCCACGGTTTCAGTCAGTTGCTCTACGCGTACACCTCGGCCAGTGCCAACAATGGCTCGGCGTTCGGTGGCTTCAGTGCCAACACGCCGTTCCACAACCTGATGCTGGGCCTGGGCATGTTGATCGGCCGCTTCGGCTACATCCTTCCGGTCCTGGCCCTGGCCGGCAGCCTGGCGATGAAGAAGACCGCACCGATTGGCCAGAACAGCTTCCCGACCCATGGTCCGCTGTTCGTGACCCTGTTGACCGTGACCATTTTGCTGGTGGGCGGCCTGACTTTCCTGCCGACGCTGGCGTTAGGGCCCATCGCTGAACACTTGAGCATGGGCTTCTAAAAAGGGGATATGAAAATGAATATGCCTGCAAAAAACGCGGCTCCGGTCAAAACCCAGGAGCCTGCCAAAACCGCAATCTCTGCGCTGTGGCGCCCGGCGCTGGTCCAGGCGTTCGTCAAGCTGGACCCACGCCAGCTGCAACGCTCACCGGTGATGCTGGTGGTCGAGCTGACCGCCATCCTCACCACCGTGTTGTGCTTTGTGCCCGACACGGCGGTGCCGACCTTTGTCGCCGTGCAAATCGCCGTGTGGCTGTGGTTCACCGTGCTGTTCGCCAACTTCGCCGAGGCCTTGGCCGAAGGGCGTGGCAAGGCCCGCGCCGACAGCCTCAAGGCCGGCAGCGAAGGCCTCAGCGCACGGCGCAAGGAGGCCGACGGCAGCTTCAAGGTCGTACCGGCCACCAGCCTGCGCAAAGGCGATGTGGTGCGCGTCGCCGCCGGGGAAATGATCCCCGGTGACGGCGAAGTCATCGAAGGCATCGCGGCGGTCAACGAAGCGGCGATCACTGGCGAATCCGCGCCGGTGATCCGCGAGTCCGGCGGCGACCGCTCGGCCGTCACCGGCAACACCCGCCTGGTGTCGGACTGGCTGCTGATCCGCATCACCGTCAACCCGGGTGAGTCCACACTGGACCGCATGATTGCCCTGGTTGAAGGCGCCAAACGCCAGAAAACCCCCAACGAAGTCGCGCTGGATATCCTGCTGATCGGCCTGACCCTGATCTTCCTGCTGGTGGTGGTGACGTTGCAGCCGTTCGCTCACTTCGCCGATGGCAGCCTGCCGCTGGTGTTCCTGGTCGCACTGTTGGTGACGCTGATTCCTACAACCATCGGCGGCTTGTTGTCAGCCATCGGCATCGCCGGCATGGACCGCCTGGTGCGCCTCAATGTGATCGCCAAGTCCGGCCGCGCCGTGGAAGCGGCGGGGGACGTGCATGTGTTGCTGCTGGACAAGACCGGCACCATCACCTTTGGTAACCGTCGTTGCTCGGCCGTGGTCGCGGCGCCTGGCGTGAGTGGCCGGGACCTGGCCGAAGGTGCCCTGCTGGCGTCCCTGGCGGACGATACGGCGGAAGGCAAATCCATCGTCGAATACCTGCGCGCCTTGCATCCCCAAGCCGAGCCGTCCCTGGACGCACTGACCGCCGTGCCGTTCAGCGCCGAAACCCGCTTGTCTGGTGTTGACTACCAGGGCCGCGTCTTCCGCAAGGGCGCCGTGGATTCGCTGCTGGCGTTTGTCGGCCAACAACGTCGTGACCTTGCACCTGCACTGTCGCGGGAAATCGACAAGATCGCCCAGAGTGGCGGCACCCCGTTGCTGGTGTGCGCCGATGGCAAGTTGCTCGGCGCGATCCATCTGAAAGACGTGGTCAAGCCCGGCATCCGTGAGCGTTTCGCCGAGCTGCGCAAGCTGGGGATTCGTACCGTGATGGTCACCGGCGACAACCCGCTGACCGCCGCGGCGATTGCTGCCGAAGCGGGCGTGGATGACGTGTTGGCCGAAGCCACGCCAGAGAAGAAACTCGCGCGTATTCGCCACGAGCAAAACGACGGCCGCCTGGTTGCGATGTGCGGCGACGGTGCCAACGATGCGCCGGCGCTGGCCCAGGCCGACGTCGGCATGGCGATGAACGACGGCACCCAGGCCGCGCGCGAAGCGGCCAACATGGTCGACCTCGACAGCGACCCGACCAAGCTGTTGGACGTGGTGCAGATCGGCAAGGAGTTGCTGGTGACGCGCGGCGCGCTGACCACCTTTTCGATTGCCAACGACGTGGCCAAGTACTTCGCGATCCTGCCGGCGCTGTTTGCCTCGATCTACCCGCAACTCGGCGTGCTCAACGTGATGCACCTGCAGAGCCCGCAAAGCGCGATTCTGTCGGCCATCGTGTTCAACGCGCTGATCATCGTGGTGCTGATCCCCCTGGCGCTGCGCGGTGTGCGCGTGCAGGCGGCGAGTGCGGCGGCGTTGCTGCGACGCAACCTGTTGATCTACGGGCTGGGCGGGATTCTGGTGCCGTTCGTGGGCATCAAGGCAATCGACATGCTGCTGACCGCGCTGCACCTGGTTTGACCCGATTCCTGCGGGCACCCAAGGGGTGTCCACAGGTTGCAATGACTGAATTGAGGAATCCGAAATGTCCAACATGATCCGCCCGGCCCTGAGCCTGCTGGTACTCATGACCCTGATCACCGGCGTCGCCTACCCGCTGGTCGTCACCGGCGTGGCGCAAGTGGCTTTCCCCGACCAGGCCAACGGCAGCCTGGTGCGCGATGCCAGCGGCAAGGTGCGCGGCTCCAGCCTGATCGCCCAGGACTTTACCGGTGACAGCTGGTTCCACCCACGCCCTTCGGCCGGTGCATTTGCGACCGTTTCCAGCAGCGCGAGTAACCTCGCCCCAAGCAACCCGGCATTGGCCACGCGCGTATTCGATGACGCGGCCAAGCAACGCGTGCCCGCCCAGGGCCCGGTGCCTTTGGCATCGCTGACTACCTCTGGCAGCGGGCTTGATCCACACTTGCCACCACAGGCGATTGCCTATCAACTGGCGCGAGTGGCGGCCGCACGGAATGTGCCGGTGTCGACCTTGCAGCGCCTGCTGGATGAGCATATCGAAAGCCCGCTGGTAGGCCCGCCGGTGGTGAATGTGCTGGCGCTGAACATGGCGCTGGAAAAATTGTAAGCCCCTGTGGGAGCGAGCAAGCCCGCTCCCACATTGGATTTTCAGTGGGCCCGAATACCTGAATACCTGAAGGAACCCCAAGCATGAGCGACTCCGGCCGCGCCGATGCCCTGTTAGCCGATCTGCCTCGGGACGGCCGTGGCCGGCTCAAAGTCTTCCTGGGCGCCGCGCCGGGTGTGGGTAAGACCTACGCCATGCTCCAGGCCGCCCACACCCAGCTGCGCCAGGGCGTCAAACTGCTCGCCGGGGTGGTCGAAACCCACGGCCGCGCCGAAACCGAAGCCTTGCTCAGCGGCTTGCCGCAGCAGCCCTTGCTGCGCAGCGAATACCGCGGCGTGCTGCTCGAAGAAATGGACCTCGACGGCCTGCTCGCCGCCAAGCCCAAGCTGGTGCTGGTGGATGAGCTGGCGCACAGCAACGCGCCCGGCAGCCGCCATGAAAAGCGCTGGCAAGACATTCAGGAACTGCTCGCCGCCGGCATCAACGTGTTCACCACGGTCAACGTCCAGCACCTGGAGAGCCTCAACGATCAGGTGCGCGGCATCACTGGCGTGCTGGTGCGCGAAACCCTGCCGGACTGGGTGCTGCAAGAAGCCGATGAATTGCTGCTGATCGACCTGCCTTCGCGCGAGCTGCTGGAGCGCCTGCGCGACGGCAAGGTGTACGTGCCGGAGCAGGCCCGCGCCGCCATCGATGCATTTTTTACCCAGACCAACCTGATGGCCCTGCGCGAGCTGGCGATGCAAACCGCCGCCGCCCACGTCGACGACGATTTGGCCCAGGGC
>NZ_JBAWDE010000226.1:0-21236 GCF_049590575.1 Pseudomonas sp. | reverse complement strand
CCGCCGTGGCGTTCGCCAGGCGCGCGGTGGCCTGGTCAATACGGGTCTTGGCCTGCTGCGCGTTCTGCACGGTGCCCGCGCCGACGCCGGCGAGGTGGTTGTAGCGGTTCAGTTCGTGTTCGGCGAAGGCCACTTCGGCACGGTCTGCCGCCACGGTGGCCTGGGCCTGGGCGATCACCGAGGTTTGGCGCTCGAGGGTCGCAGTGGCGTTTTTCAATTGCGCCTGAGCGACCAGGGTGTCGGCATCGGCCGCCTGGGCGGCGGCGCGGAAATCGCGGTCGTCGATCAGCGCCAACAGCTGGCCGGCCTTGACGCGCTGGTTGTCTTCCACCAGCACTTGCTTGATAAAACCGGCCACGCGCGGCGCGACCAGGGTGAAATCGGCGGCCACGAAGGCATCGTTGGTGACCTGGCGTTTGCTGCCCAACAGGCCGGGGGCAACCAGGTACACCAGCACGCCGACGGCAAATACGGCGATAACCGAGACGGCAATTTTGTCTTTGCGTTTCATCAAAAAGTCCTTTGGCTCAGTGAGCAATCAAGTCGGGGCGCGCGGTGGGAAAATCCGCGTGGGCATCCAGAAAATCAGCAGGATCAACGCCACCGCGACAGCGGCCATGACGTAATAAAGATCCGAAGACGTGAGCACCACGGCCTGTTCGTGCAGGCGGTGCGCCAGGCCCGGCGCATCGCCGTCGGCCAGGGGCGAATTGCCCAGGCCGTCTACCAGCATGGTTGAGTGAAAATGCACGCGCTGGGTGGTCAGCGCATCCAGCACACCGGTGGCAACCACCGCGGCCAGGCCTTTGATGGTGTTGAACCAGGCCGAGGCGAATGGCCCCTCCGCCGGCTGGATGCTGCCGGTGGAGAGCATCAGCAGCGGCAGCACGGCCATGGGTTGCCCGAAGATCTGCAGCAGGTACAGGCCGTAGAAGTCGTCGCGAATCCACGCCGACGTCAGGTGCGCGCTGCCCACGCAGCACAGCACCAGCATGCCCAGGCCGATCCCCAGCACCCAACGGCAATCGACCCAGCGCAGGTTGCACAGCGCCGCCACCAGCGGCAGCGCGATCAATTGCGGCAGCGCCATCAACAGCATTATCGGCGCGGTTTGCAGGGGGCGATAACCCTGGACCTGGGCGAGGAAACTCGACGGGATGATGATCACCGAGGTCAGTACCATCAGCACGCCGGCCAGCACGATCAGCGCGAACGACAGGTTGCGCAGACCGAGCATCTGCAGCTTGAAAAACGGCATCGGGTGCGACCACTCATTGAGCATGAACAGCACCAGCAACAGCGTGCCGCCACTCAGCAAAAAGGTGATCAGGCCCGACTCGAACCAGTCCAGGCGATTGCCTTGCAGAATGCCGATCACCAGCATGCAGATCGCCGGAAACCCCAGCAGCAGCCCGCGCCAGTTGAACTGCTTGAAACGCTCCAGGCGCAGCGGGTCTTGCGGCAAGCCATAGGCGACGGCGGCCATCGCCAGCAGGCAAGGCCCGACGATCTGCCAGAACGCCCACTGCCAGCCGACGTATTCGGTCCACAGCGCCGCCAACGGCGTGCCGAGGCTCGGCCCGAACGTGGCGGTGAGCGCATAGCCGGCCAGGCCATACAGCTTGACGTTGGCCGGCAGGAAACGCAGCGCGACCGTCATCAGCATCGGCGGCAACGCACCGCCGGCCAGGCCCTGCACGGTGCGCAGCAGCAGCAGGCTTTCGTAGTTCGGCGCAAAGGGGCACAGGATACCCAGCACGGTGAACAGGCCGATGGCACACAGGGTGAAGCGGCGCAGGGAAAAGGTCACCGAACACCAGGGCGCGAAGGCCATCGCCGACACCGAGGTAGCGGTGTAGGCCGCGACCAGCCAGGTGCCTTCGTCGAAGCCGATGTACAGCGCGCCGCGGATATCGGCCAGGGCCACTTTGGTGACCATCTCGTTGAGGCCGGACACCAGCACCGCCAGCAACACGCCGACCAGGCCGACGATGATGCGCGGGCCGAACACGGGCGGGGTGATGGCAACGGGTCTGGCTGCGGCCTCAAGAGTTGGGGCAGCGAGGGAAGTCATGAAGAGAGAACTCGGGATGATCAATACCCGAGTAGTTTAATCAGGCTCATACATAACAAAAAAGTTACTTGTCAGCAGCTTATAAGTGCGCCAGACGCAATCATGGATTCACCACAGAACCCTTGTGGGAGGGGGCTTGCTCCCTCCCACATTTTGATCCCGTAGGACTTGGAAATCAGCCCGGCTGTGCTTCGAGCCAGGTGGCGTGGCAGCTCTCACGCATGGTTTCGCGCAGCCATTTATGGGCCGGGTCTTTGTCGAAACGTGGGTGCCAGGACTGGGCCAACATCAACGTCGGCAAGGCGATTGGCAATTGGAATGCGCGCAGTGGCAACTTCAGACGAGTAGCGCTCAACAGCGCCTCCTTGGGCACCGGCAACAGCAGGTCGGAGTCGGGCAGCATGAACATCGCACCGTGAAAACCCGGAGCGATCATCGCCACGCGGCGCTCCAGACCCTGGGCAGCCAGCGCGGTGTCGATGGGCCCCCGGGCAATGCCGCGCCGCGAGATGCTGATATGCGAATAACTGGCAAAGCGCGCGGCGGTGATTTCTTCGTCGAACAACGGGTGGTCCTGGCGCGCCAGGCCGACAAAGGTGGTGGAGAACAGGTTTTGCACCTTCACTTCGGGGCTGGCGGGCATGGTGTTGCTCACCCGCAGGTCCAGCCGTCCTTCGCGCAGGGCCTCATCGTCGGTGTCGCCTTCGGGTACGAAACACAGCTCGCACAGCGGCGCCATGCGCTCCATCGTGTCGAACAGACGACCGCCATACACGCCGATAAAAAAGTCATTGGCGCGCACGCTGAAACGCCGGCGCAGGGTGCTCAGGTCGACCTGGTCAGCCGAGCGAAACAACAGCGCGGCCTGCTCCACCACATTGCGTACCTGGTCTTGCAACTGCAGCGCCTTGGGCGTGGGGACCAAGCCGCGACCGGCGCGCACCAGGATCGGGTCGCCCACGGCTTCGCGAATACGTGTAAGGGTACGGCTCATGGCGGCCGGGCTAAGATTCATGCGCCGCGCCGCGCCGACCACGCTGCCCTCATCGAGCAGGGCGTCGAGGGCGACCAGCAGGTTCATGTCCGGTAGTTGCATGCCAAGCACTCAGGGTTCGTGGGGAGTGAACTGAGCGCAATCCTAGCAGGCTTTAGAGGTAACGCCTCAGGTTGCGCGGTAGGTAGTCCGCGTAGGTTCTATTGGGGTTGGCCTGGCATTTGCGCACGATGTCCGGCAGCGAGTGTTCCAGTTCGTCAGCCCGCGACAGGCCTTCGTCGTAGTCGCTCTTGCCGCTTAACGCCGGGAACATCACGGCCACGCGGGTGATCGCAAAGCTTTTCATGGCGATCAATGGACGCGTGGGATGCTCGCGGCGGAACTGGCTGACTTCATCGTTCAACGCGCCACAGGTTTGATAGGTGGTTTGCGTGAAGGTCAGTTGCACAGCTTCAGTGACGGGGGCTTCAGGCGTGAAAATCATGTCGTTCTGCGCATCGAGCACCGCGGGCTGATCGGCCGTCACCGTCCAGGGCTTGAAGCGCCATTGCCTGGCAGCACTCACGGCCGCAGCGGCAAAATCAGGCTGGGTGGCACTGAGCGCCTTCACATCGCTGACGCTGCCGTCGTTGTGAATATTCAAGCTGATGCGCGCGTGCCCCTGGGTGGTCAGCAGGTTACTCGGGTAGGCTGGCTTGGGCATCGACACCGCTTGGGGCACGAACTCAGCCAACACCGATGTCGACAACAACAGGGCAGCAACCCATACAAAACAACGCATGTTCGTAAATCCTTTTACCGGGCATGCCTGACGCCAGTGCAGCGTCAGGTTCGGGCGACATTATCGGACCCTGCCCGGACAAAGAACAACGCTGCCTATTTGAAAGGGAGAGTTCTTACGCATCCGCAGGATCAGCGCTGCATGCCCCAGCGTTTAACGGTAAGCCGCTCGAAGGTATCGAACACCAGGTTCTCTACCAGCAACCCAATCAGGATCACCACGGCCAACCCGGCAAACACCTTGTCGGTGTACAGCTCGTTGCGGTTCTGGAAGATGTACCAGCCCAACCCGCCCTTGCCGCTGGTGGCACCAAACACCAGCTCGGCGGCGATCAGCGTGCGCCAGGCAAACGCCCAGCCGATTTTCAGACCCGCCAGAATCGACGGCAACGCGGCCGGAATCAGGATGAACAGCACGAAACGCATGCCCTTGAGGCCGTAATTACGACCGGCCATGCGCAGGGTTTCGGACACGCCGAGAAACCCCGAATAGGTGTTCAGCGCCAGCGCCCACAGCACCGAATGCACCAGCACAAAGATCAGGCTGTTCTGCCCCAGGCCAAACCACAGCAGCGCCAGCGGCAGCAATGCAATCGCCGGCAACGGGTTGAACATCGAGGTCAGGGTGCTCAGCAAATCACGGCCTAATTGGGTCGACACTGCCAGGGTGGTGAGGGCGAACGCCAGCACGATACCGATCAGGTAGCCCTTGATCAGTACCACCAGCGAGATGCTCACTTTGCTCAGCAATTCACCACTGAGCAGGCCGTCGTAGAGCGCGGCTGACGTCTGTAAAAAGCTCGGCAGTAATAGATCGTTGTTCTGATAACGCGCAATGGCTTCCCAGAGGATCGCGAGCACGATCAGGATCAGCCCCTTGCGCAGCCAGCCTTGTTGCCACAGGCGTTGGCGCAGAGGCAGCTCGCGTTCCACAGGGACGCTGAGCAGTGGTTCGAGGGTGACTTCAAATTCCTGGCGCATGGATTGCCCCCTTAATAAGCGATACGGATATCGGCAAAACCCAACTCACGTTCGGCCTCGGGCGCTTCATCGAACAATAGGCGATGAATCCGCCGCGCCGACGCCTGGAACTCCACACCGCCGAGGCTGTGCAGGTCGTATTGGTGGCTGTGGATTTCGGCTCGCACGCGCCCTGGGTGTGGCGACAGCAACAGGATGCGATTGCCCACCACCAGCGCTTCTTCGATGGAGTGCGTGACGAACAACAAGGTGAAGCGCACCTCTTCCCAGAGCAACAGCAACTCTTCCTGCATTTTGCGCCGGGTCAGGGCGTCGAGCGCGGCGAAGGGCTCGTCCATCAGCAGGATTTTCGGCTGCATGGCCAGCGCGCGGGCGATCGCCACGCGGGCTTTCATGCCGCCGGAGAGGGTGTGGGGGTACGCATCGGCAAAGGCCGTGAGGCCGACTTTTTCGAGGTAGTGCAGCGCGCGTTCTTCGGCTTCGGGGCGCTTCAGGGTTTTCGACGCCAGCAGCGGGAACATCACGTTCTGTTTGACGGTTTTCCACGGCGGCAGCTGATCGAACTCCTGAAACACCACAATGCGGTCCGGGCCCGGCTGCTCGACCTTTTGGCCCAGCAGACGGATCTCACCTTCGCAGGGTTTGATAAACCCGGCGATGGACTTGAGCAACGTGGATTTGCCGCAGCCCGAGGGGCCGAGCAGCACATAGCGATCCGCCGGGTCGATCTCGAAACTCACCTGGTGAGTGGCGCGCACCACGCGCTCGGGGGTGCGGTACTCCAGGCTGACGTTATCCACCGCCAGCAATGGGGCGGTGGTGTGCAGGTTGCTGGCCGTGTGGCCTTGCAAGGGCGCGTTCATCTCAACTTCCTTGCAGCGGCTTGGCGTCCTGGAAGAAGTAGTCCTTCCACGACTCAGGCTTGTTTTTGATGGCGCCGACGCGGTAGAGGAACTCCGCCAGCGGGTAGGTATTTTTCGGGGTGACGCTGAATTCGAACTGCGGGTTGTCGATGATTTTCAACAGCTCGGCACGGTCGATCTTGGCTTTGGTAACACGAATGTAAGTGTCGGCCGCGGCGCCTTTGTCGTTCTGGGCGAACTGCGCCGCTTCGGTCAATGCCTCGACGAACGCCTTGTAGGTTTTCGGGTTGTCGTTGCGGAATTTTTCGGTGGCGAACAGCACGGTCGGCGAGTTCGGGCCGAGCAGGTCGTAGGTGTTCAGCACCACATGCACGTTCGGGTTGGCCAGGGCCTGGTCCTGGAACGGCGGGTTGGAAAAGTGCCCGGTCAGTTCGGTGCCGCCAGCGATCAGTGCCGCGGTGGCGTCAGGGTGCGGGACGGCGACGGTGTATTTGTCGAGGCGATTGAATTCCTTGTCGCCCCATTGCTTGGCGGCGGCGTATTGCAGGAAGCGCGACTGCACCGACACGCCGACCGCCGGCACGGCGATGCGGTCTTTTTCAGTGAAGTCGGCGATGGTCTTGACCTTGGGATTGTTGCTCACCAGGTAGTACGGGAAGTTGCCCAGGGAGGCCACAGCTTTGACGTTCTGCTTGCCGTGGGTGCGGTCCCAGATGGTCAGCAACGGGCCAACGCCGGCACCGGCGATGTCGATGGAACCGGAGAGCAGCGCGTCGTTGACCGCCGCACCGCCAGACAGCTGGGTCCAGTCGACCTTGATGTCGATGCCTTCCTGCTTGCCGTATTTCTCGATCAGGTTCTGGTCGCGCACCACGTTAAGCAACAGGTAGACGATGCCAAACTGCTCGGCAATGCGGATCTCGCCCTCGGCCTGCGCGGCAGCCGGCGCTACCAGGCTGCCGGCCAACAGGCTGACACTCAGGCCAACGGTCGCCGCCAGCCGTGCGAATGGAATTTTCCTGGACATGGTCATGCTCCGAATCAGAAAGGCGCGTCGCCCTGGATGGTGGTGCGAAACAGTTTGCGGCGCAGGTAGCTTGGGCACCCGGCGGCCAGGTGGATCAGCGAGCGGTTATCCCAGAACACCAGGTCATGGGGCTGCCACTGATGGCGATAGATGTTTTGCGGCAGCACGCTGTGGGCGTAGAGTTGCGCCAGCAGATCACGGCTTTCGTCTTCCGGCAGGCCGACGATACGGGTGGTGAAGCCTTCACTGACGAACAGCGCCTTGCGGCCATTTTCCGGGTGGGTGCGCACGATGGGGTGCACCACTTCGGCCACCTGGGCCAGTTGCTCCGGCGTCAGGGTTGGGCGCCAGTTGCCTTCGAATTTGGTTTCGCTGTAACGCGCTGTGTAGGAATGCGCAGCGCTGCGGCCTTCGACGGCTTGGCGCAGGTGCTCGGGCAGTTGGTCCCAGGCCTTGTGCATGTCGGCGAACAGCGTATCGCCGCCTTCGGAGGGCAATTCCTGGGCGTGGAGCATCGAGCCCAGGCTTGGCAGCTCTTTATAAGAGAGATCCGAATGCCAGAACTTGCCCGCATCACCCAGGCCGATGGATTGGCCGTTTTCGATGATGTTTGAGACGATCAGGATTTCCGGGTGGTTGGCCAGCAGGAACTGCTTGAGCACATGGATCTGCAGCACGCCAAAACGGCGGCTGAAGGCGATTTGTTGTTCGGGGGTGATACGTTGGTCACGGAACACCACGACATGATGGTCCAGGTGCGCGCGGTGGATGCGCGCGAAATCCTGGTCGTTGACCGGCTGCGACAAATCCAGGCCGATGATCTCGGCGCCAACGCTGCCGGGAAATGGGCGAATTTCGAAAGCTTGGGCGCTAAGGGTCGCTGTTGGAACAGTAGAGGTGGCGGACATGAGGTCACTCCCGGTCAGACAGGGTAGTGACTTTATAGATATAAGAACGGCAATTTAAATACCGTTAGTGAATATCGATAGACGGGAATGTACTGGCTGCGTAAGACGTCCCAAATGACAGCCGTGGGCGCTATGAGCGCTGTGTTGAAACGCTTACAAGCCGAAACCGTGCCCGTTTGACAAGCTTATGAGCAGTCTCTAGTGTGCATTGGATCCAATTAGCCACCCTATCCTATAAGGAGGATAGCGAAACCGTGACGCAGAAGCCGAACCCTTTGAATAGCATCAAGATCAGCGGTCCTATCCCGGCTCATCTCGCTCGCTCCGTAATTGAAGAAACCTTGCGCAATGCCATCCTGGATGGTCGATTGCCCTGCGGTACCGCCATGCGCCAACAGGAGCTGGCCAGCTTGTTCGGGGTCAGTCGCATGCCGGTGCGTGAAGCCTTGCGCCAACTGGAAGCCCAGTCACTGTTGCAGGTGGTGACGCACAAGGGTGCCGTGGTGGCACCGTTGATCGAGGATAACTCGGCCGAAACCTATGCGCTGCGGATGTTGCTGGAATCTGAAGCGTTGCGCTTGTCGATCCCCTTGCTCACTGAAGCCGATATAGCCGATGCGGACGCCCTCATCTGTGCGCTGGAACAGGAAAAAGACTACGCCGAGATTGGTCGCCTCAACCGCCTGTTTCACATGGCCCTGTATGGCAAGGCTCCCAACCAGCGGCTGCTCAAGTTGGTGGAGCACGGATTGAATGAGGAGGAGCGCTTCCTGCGCTTCAACCTTGAGGCGATGGGGCTGGGCGAAACTTCCCAGGAAGACCACCGTGAACTGCTGCAGCTGGTGGCGCAGAGGAAAACCAGTGAAAGCATCCTGACGTTGCGCAATCACCTGATGCGCGGCATGGAAGTGATCACGACCTACCTCAATGGCCTGGAGGTTGCCGGCAAGTAAGCCACCCAACAGAATTCTCGTCCCGCGCCTTGCCCTTCAAGTGCTGCGGGGCCCTGCGCCGCATGTCGGGGCCCGCCCCCAAGAAACTTCCGACTTACATTAAAGCAACTTACTGACAGCTAATATTATTTAGAAAAACTTCTAACACTTTTATATGCTCGCCAAACTGTTTAACCAGTTTATTATCTTTTATTACTAAACCAGACACTTTACTCGACGGTTCGCTTACGCAAAGAGCCACCTTGCGCGTGCGTTTTGGTTTACACCAACTTATCTCTCTTGCCGATCACAAAAATCCATCGCTGCGTTTACAGCAGACGCAACAATTTATAGGCATCAACCATGCACCAACCGTTACTTGAGCAAACAAAACTACAGTTATGCAGCCATCCGTTATTTGCGGAAATAACTTCCCTCCCTAAGTTACAACTTTTTATGGAATGTCATGTATTTGCTGTTTGGGATTTCATGACCCTCACCAAGCGCCTGCAACAGGACCTGACCGGCACTCAACTGCCCTGGCTGCCACCGGCCAACCCGCATGCAGCGCGCCTGATCAATGAGATCGTGCTGGACGAGGAATCCGACAGGCATCCCCGGCAAGGCCATTGCAGCCACTTCGAGTTGTACCTGGAAGCCATGCGCGAAGTCGGCGCCAGCACTTCGGCGGTCGACCGCTTCGTCGCCCTTTTGCGCCAAGGCCAGGAGGTGAGCGCCGCCTTGCACGAGGCCGCCCCCCCGCGCGGCGTAGCGCGCTTCGTCAGCGCCACCTTGCAGATTGCGTTGAATGCGCCTACCCACTGTGTGGCGGCGGCATTTGTACACGGCCGCGAGCACGTCATCCCGACGATGTTCCAGCGCATCTTGCAAGCGGATGAAGTCATCTATCAACAAGCCCCTACGCTGTGCGGCTATCTCCGGCGCCACATTGAATTGGACACCCACGACCATGGCCCGGCCGCACAGCAGTTGCTCGAGCGCCTGGTCAGCGCAGATCCGACTTTTTCTCAACAAGCCAACGATACCGCGCTGGCCGCCGTAGAAAGCCGTATCACGCTCTGGGATGAGGTGCGGGCCTCTCTGCAAGAGGTGCACCCATGAATATCAGCGACTACGTACCCATTGCCGACGACTGGGAGCGCCGAGCGACCATCCGCACACGCCCGCGTCGCCTGCTGGAAAACGATGACAAGTTAATCTATCCGCTGTGCAGCCAACCCCTGGTGCTCAGTGCGACCTTTGTTGAACACTGCCCACAATGGCGCGATTTCGTGCTGCTGCAAAGCTTCTACAAATTCATCAACGACGTGGTGATCTTCGAAACCGAAATCGTCGACAGTACGGCACGCAGCATTGCCAAGAATCGCTTCTCGCTGCCCTTCCCGCTTGCCTGCCGCATTGATGCCATGACAGTCGTGGTGGACGAGGACTACCACGCCCTGGTCGCGCTGGACTTCCTTGAGCAAACCGTCGCCATGACCGGCATACAACCGCTGGACCTGCCCGCGCAGATCGAGTTGAGCCGCGCACTGCCCGCGGCGCAGGCACAGGCACCCGCGCACCTGCGCGATGCCGTGGAGCTGATCGGTGTGGCCATCGCCGAAAACACCGTGACCCACGATGTCGCTGCGTTTTCCAAGGACAGCAGCGTCAAGGCGTCCGTGCGCGGCTTGATGGCCGACCATCTGTTTGACGAAGGTCGCCACGCGCAGTTCTGGACACGGCTCGTACGCCTGTATTGGCAACACGCAAGCCCGAGCGACCGTGACAGCATCGCCCAGGTGCTGCCGATTTTCCTGGCCCACTACCTGACCAACGATTTGCAGAAGAACTTCGATCTGCAGTTGGTCGAGCACCTCGATGTCCCTCATGACGTGCGCAACGCATTGCGCGATGAGGTCGCGGCGCTGGCATTTCCCATCACCCGCCAACATCCTTTGTTGGGCAACATCATCGGCTTCCTGCAACACAGCGGCCTGCTGCAAACCCCCTGTGTGGCGCAAGCCTTGAATCACTATTTGCCGGTGCCCGGGAGGCCGGCATGAGGCGCCTGAGGGTCGGATGGAGCGGCGCCAGCATTGCTCTCGGTGCCGTCCGGCAGGTAGTGGAACAGTACGGGCACCTCACGAGTGATGAGGCCATCGATCTGTTGGTTGAGGATGGCAGCCAGCCATTGCCGGCCAACGTGGACCCTGTCGCGTGGCTGAGCCTGCGCGTGGGTATCGGCGCGATCACCGAAAGTGGGCTGCCTGCACTGCAACTGCGCGCCTACGGGCGTGAGCGGCAGTTATTGGCCGTACAGGACATTGCCGATGAGCCGAGTGGCAACGGCCAGCGCCTGCGCCAGCAAGTGACGAATGCATTGGCCGAATGGGTCGCGCTGCATGTCAGCGGATTCTCGCGGAGCGTCGGGTATTTCTCTCTACGTGCAGTCGCCAATGGCTGGCCCGAGCAAGGCTTGCAAGCATTGGAGGCGCTGGCGTTCGAGCATCGCTTCAATCGCACCGAAGCCCCGGCTTTAATGCTGGAAGCCCAGGTGCCGGTGATCGAACGCTTGCAAGCCAGCCTTGATACCTTCGCCGAACGGCCGGCGTTGACCATCGCCGGCAGCCAGGTCACATACCGCCAGCTGCAGATCCAAGCCCTGGCAATCCAGCAACGATTGCAGCCGCTGCTGGAGAATCTCGATGCGCCACCGGTGGTCGGAGTGTGCCTGGAAAAATCCACTGCGTTCTACGCCAGTATGCTTGCCGTGCTGGGTTGTGGCGCGGTGTACCTGCCGCTGGGATCGGAGCACCCCGCTGAACGCCATCGGGTCATGCTCGAGAGCGCCGGGGCACGGGTCCTGCTGGATACCGGCCAGCACCCATTGCGTGGTCACTTCATTGCACTGGATGTCGGCGTAATCGACCCACTTGATGCAGATATCACTCGCCGCCTGATGCAGCAACGCCCACTGACCGAGGCCCCCTGCTTGACGCTCTACACATCGGGCACCACCGGCCGGCCGAAGGGCGTGCGACTCAGTCAAGGCAACCTGGCGCACTTCACGGCGTGGTACAGGTCCTGTATGGACCTGGATGAACAGAGCCGGGTATTGCAGTTTTCGCCATTAGGCTTCGACTCTTCGCTGATCGACATTTTCCCTGCGTTGATCGCGGGTGCCGAGTTGATCGTCCCCAGCGACGAACAACGGCGCGATCCTCAGCAACTGCTCCAGCTGCTACGCCGGCAACGCGTCACCCACGCTTTTTTGCCGCCGGCCCTGCTCAGCATCCTGCCGCTCGACCAACCGCTGGGCCTGACGCACCTGCTGACGGGGGGCGATGTCTGCGAACCCCATGTGATCGAACAACTGGCGGGGCAGTGTCGGTTCCACAACCTCTACGGCCCCACCGAGGCCACGGTGCTGGCCACCCATCGCACGTTGCAGCCCGGCGACAGCAATCGCACCCTTGGTCAACCCATCGCCAACAGCCAGGTGCTGATCCTGGATGACAACCTGCAACCGGTGGATGAGCAGGTGATGGGGGAGTTGTATGTCGTCGGCCCCGGAGTCAGCCTCGGTTATGTGAATACCGCACAACCGGGCGCCAGCCCTTTTGTCGAACTGCAAGTGCCTGGCGGCCGCAACCTGCAGGCCTACCGCACAGGTGACATGGCCAAATGGACGGTCGAGGGTATTGTGCTGGGCGGGCGGCGCGATGATCAGGTGAAGATCCGCGGCTTTCGGGTCGAGCCTCAGGAAATCGAACAATGTTTGCGCGACAGCCGACTGTATCGCCAGGTAGCGGTGGTTATCGGCCTTGACCACAGCATTCGAAGCTTTGTCGCCAGGCCCGAACCAGGGGCCACCCTGGCGGCCCTGCAAGACCATGCCCGGCGGTGGCTGCCGGACTATATGCGGCCCGACTTCTGGTGCGAGTTACCCGGTATGCCACAGTCCAGCAATGGCAAGGTCGACCGCGAGGCATTGCTCGCGCTGCCGTCGGGGCGTGTTGTGAGGACCCGGCACAAGGCCGCACACACGCCAATTCAGGCAAGCCTGGCTCACTTGTGGGGCGAGCTGTTGGGGGAGCCTGTGGAAGCGCTGTCTATCGATGAAGGCTTTTTCGACCTGGGTGGCCATTCGATTTTGCTGTCGACCCTGTTACTGCGGGTTCGCGAGCAATTCGGTCGTAGTTTCGCATTGAGCCACTTCATTGAAGCACCCACCATTCGGACGCTCGCAATGTTGTTGGAAGATGGCGAGCGCGCAGAAGCACCTTCTTGCAAGGCCGTTCGGGATGCCCAGCGGGAATGGGTGATCCACACGCTGCCTGAGGAACGCGCGGGCGACCCACGCAAAGTGATCGTGACGGGCGCGAACAGCTTCGTTGGTGTGCATATCGTCGAAGCGTTGCTGGCCGGCGGTGCAACCGAGGTGGCGTGCCTGGTGCGTGAGGAACCGGGACGCCCGGCGATGGCGCGGTTCACCCAGGCATTGCGTGAGTACCGCCTGGAACACCTGGACCTCAGCCGCGTACGGATATTGGCCGCCGACATCAGCCAGCCGCGATTGGGTTTAACCGTCGACGAGTATGACGCTCTCGCCGAGGACTTCGGCGTGCTGGTGCACAGCGCGGCGCGGGTCAACCACGTGATGGAATACGCCACACTGGCCAGGGACAACGTCGCCCCCCTGTTCGAATGCCTGCGCTTGTGCGAAACCCGCTGCAAGAAAGTCTTGAATTTTGTCTCGACACTGTCGGCATGCAGCAGCATCGATTCGCTGGGGCAAGTCCTCGAAACCCCTGCTGCGGCCAGGTTGCCGTTGTATATCAAGAATGGCTACAACCTCAGCAAGTGGGTCGCGGAAACACTGCTCGGGCGTGCAGTGGAGCAAGGTGCATGGGTGAATATCCATCGTCCCGGGAATGTCAGTTTCAACAGCCGTAACGGCGTGTGCCAGCCGCAGAAAAATCGCCTGATGCTGATGCTCAAGGGCTCCTTGCAGTTGGGCCTGGTGCCGCGTCTGGATTTGAACTTCGACCTGATGCCGGTGGATTTCCTGGCTCGCTTCATTGCGTTCCACTGCGCCCGTTTTCACGCCGATAGCCGCGTGTTCAACCTGCATAACCCGCAGCCGTTGAGCTGGGACCACTATCTGGATGCATTCAGCCAGACCGGCCACCGGTTCGAGCGAGTGAGTGCTGCGCAATGGCAACGGGCGTTGCGAACGGTGAGCCCGGAAAACGCCTTGTTTGGCGTGCTCGGGTTCTACCTCGACCGCCTGGATGAAGACATCGGCGATACCTCGATGATTCGTCACGACAACGCGCGAAAAGGTGTTCAGCAAATGGGCGAGCACTACCCCGAAAAAGACACGGCACTGTTGAGCAAAGGCTGCACCTACCTCAAGGCCATCGGCTTTCTTTGAAACGGCTCAGGATAACCTCATGAAACCGCTGCAACCCGATACGTTAATCCGCAACCCGAATAGCCTGCCGATCGTGGCTTCGGTGGTGGTCGACTGCAATGCCGTCAGGCTGTGGAGCATGGTAGGGCAGTTTGAAGGCTTCGCCGCATTCATTCCGGCGCTGTCACACATCGAAATGATCGGTACCGGTGTCGGCGCATTGCGCACGAAATTCTTCCACGACGGCAACTGCGTAGTGGAGCAGCTTAATAGCCGGGACGAGCGCGCCATGCACATGACCTGGACCACGATCTACAACACGCTTGGCGTGGCCAGGCTATGGGCGGCAATCAGTGTGCAAGCAATAGGACCGCAGTGCTCCAGAGTGATCTGGACCATTATTGCCGAGCCAGTGGACTCGGCGCAGGCGGGGTTTGAAGCGTTTGTGCAGGATTTTGCCAATAGCGCCCTGGAGAATGTGCGCAAGTTGCTTGGCTAAGCGGCAGGAGCGAATCGACTCGCTCCTGCCGGATCAGCCCGCGGGTCAGATCTTGAAGCTGTCGACCAGTTGCTTCAACCGGTTGGCCTGTTGCGACAGGGCATCGCAATCTTTCAGGGTTTCGTTGAGATTGGTCACGCCCTGCTGATTCAACAAGTTGATCTGGTTGATGTCGACGTTGAGCGTTTCCACCACGGCGGTCTGCTCCTCGGTGGCGGCGGCGACGGATTGGTTCATGCCGTCGATCTCGACGATCCGCTGCGTCACGCTGACCAGGCGCTCACCGGCCTGGTTGGCGACCTCTACGCTTTCTTCGCTGGAGGCCTGGCTGGCATTCATGGTGGTGACCGCTTCACGCGAGCCCACCTGCAGCGAAGTAATCATCTTGTGGATTTCTTCGGCCGACTCCTGGGTGCGATGCGCCAGGTTGCGTACCTCATCAGCAACCACTGCAAAACCACGCCCGGCTTCCCCAGCACGCGCCGCTTCGATCGCGGCGTTAAGCGCCAACAAGTTGGTTTGCTGGGAGATGCCTTTGATCACGTCAAGGATATGGCCGATGTTGTCGGTACTGGCGTTCAGGGTTTCGATCTGGGTGCAGGAGAGGCTGATCTTCTGCGACAGCGCCGACATCGCCAGGATGGTTTGCTCGACGACCTTGCGCCCATCATCCGCCTGCTCACTGGCACCGCTGGCGTGCTGCGAAGCATCAGCCGCGTTACGCGCGATTTCCTGAGTAGCGGCCCCCAGCTCATTGATCGCCGCGGCAACACTGTTGGTGCGCGCGCTTTGCTCATCGGAGCCGATGATCGAGGCATTCGACGAGGCCATCACACGCTGGGACAGGTCGTGCACCTGACGTGTTGCCGAAGACACTTCGGAAATCGACGCGTGGATACGCTCCACGAACTGATTGAACGCACTGCCGACTTCGCCGAACTCATCCTTGCTGGTGACAGCCAGGCGGCGGGTCAAGTCGCCCTCACCCTGGGCGATATCCTTCATGGCCACGCCCATGGTGGTCAGCGGCCGCAGCAATACCTGGATCAGCACGCTCAACAGCACCGCGATCGCGACCACGGCGATCAGCATGGCAATCAGCGCCGAAGTACGGAATTTGCCCAGCGCTGCGTAGGCTTTGTCTTTGTCGATCGACAGGCCGATATACCAGTCTGCGCCGGGCAAGCCGCTGATAGGCGTAAAGGACAGAATGCGCTCCTGGCCATTCAGGACAACGTCCTGGCTGACCTTCTCGATACGAAGATTAGTGCCTGGATAGATGTCCTTGAGGTTTTTCATCACCTGGTCCTGATCCGGGCTGACGATGACCTGACCGTCGCCGCTGACCAGGAACGCATGGCCGATGCCACCGAAATCCACCGAATTGATGATTTTCACCAAGGTCTGCAGGCTCAGGTCACCACCGACCACACCGAGCAATTCGCCGTTCTTTTTCACCGGCATGGCGATGGTTACGATCTGCCCACCCACAGCGGCCATATAGGGCGGCGTGAGCATGGGTTTGTCAGCGGCCACCGCCTGTTTGTACCAGGGACGCTGCCGAGGGTCGTAGCCGTCCGGCATCTTCGCGTCCGGGCGTTGAGTGAACACACCGTTGGTTTGCCCGACATAGGTGAACTGGAAGTTCGAGGTGAACGCCGCCTGGTCGACCAACCCGGGGAGGTCGGCACCACTGCCCTGATGGGCCACGTTTTGCGTGAGGCTTTCGAGCACCAGAATCCGACCGCTGAGCCAGTTCTGCACGCTGCTGGCGGTGAGTTCACCGGATTGCTGGATGGACGACTCCAGATTCTGCTTGATGGTACTGCGCTGCAGGTAGTCGTTGTAAAAGGTGAATAACGCGAAGGCCAGAACCACGACGCCTGACGCAGCCAACAGAATTTTATGACTGAACTTGAGATTCATTTCATCGACTTCTTTTTGCCAAAGGGGGGTGAGCGTGCCGAGTGGAACATTCCATGTACGGTATAGGCAGCTTCTCTGACCGCTCTATTTCGGTGCACGCATGGCTCATCAGGCTTTCGGCCAAGCCGAGGCAAAACTTAGGAATTTGTGAGATGCATCTTCATTTTCCGTAGGAAACCGACCGGCGGTTGTCGTACAAGGATCAGAGTTGCAAATTTTTTCTACCTCCCAAACAATGCGACTAATTATCATTTGTGACGTTTGGCCGAGCCAGTTTGAATGCCATCTTCTGAGTACATCGCGTGTGAGAGTGTTGTGCAGACGCTATACAGCACCCATCACACTTGGCTGAACACCTGGCTGCGCAGCCGCCTGGGAAATGCCGCGGATGCTGCAGACCTGGCTCAGGACACTTTTGTGCGCTTGCTGCAGAGAACCGAGCGTTTTGAACTCAAGGCACCGCGCGCCTTTCTGCGCACTATCGCTCGAGGCCTGGTGATTGATCACTGGCGTCGCGAAGAGATCGAAAGGGCGTACCTCGAATCCATTTCCCACTTGCCCGCAGCCTTGGCGCCTAGCGCTGAAGCGCGCGTGCTTGTCTTGGAGTTACTGGAAGAGGTTTCTCGAATGCTGGAAGCGCTCAAGCCCAAAGTGCGCAAGGCATTTCTGCTGGCCCAGTGCGATGGAATGACGCACAACCAGATCGCCCAACAGATGGGCGTATCGCTGCGGTCGGTAGAGCGCTACGTCGCCGAGGCGCTTTACCACTGTTATGTGCTGCGCTATGAAACATGACGCCAATGGATAATGTTGCACGCTCCGGGCCAGATCCCCAAGTAGTCAAACAAGCCATCAGTTGGACGCTGCGCCTGCGTAACAACCGCGCCAATGTACGCCTGGCCGAACAGTGCGGGCATTGGCGCGAAGCTCATCGCGACCACGAGCTGGCATGGCAACGGGTACAAGCGCTGCAACAAGAGTTGAGCAGCCAATTGACGGCAATTCCCGGAGCACATGTGGCGCTGGAGAACAGCGCGCAAGGTCTGGGACGTCGCCAGGCTCTGAAGTTGCTGTCCGGCGTGCTGGTGGCTGGCTCGGCGACCTGGGTAAGCCGCGACCTGACCGGTTGGCAACGCTGGACCTCCGACCTGGCGACCGCCACCGGTGAACATCGCAGCATCCAGCTGCCGGATGGCACTCGCCTGCAACTCAATACCGACAGCGCCGTGGACCTGGATTTCAACCCGCAACAGCGCCTGATCACACTGGTGCGCGGAGAGATTCTGGTGACCTGTGGTGCTGCCTCGTTGGTACCCCTTTTGGTTAAAACACGCCATGGTGTGCTCGAAGGTATCGACGGACGTTTTGCTGTGCGCCAGGCCAGCGACTGCACACGGTTAAGCGTGGTCAGCGGCAACGTGGCCATTCATTCACCGCACCAGGCGGACGGGCTGTCGACGCAGGTTCATGCAGGCGAGAACTACCTCGTGCGTCAGACCGAGGCGATCCTGGCCCCGCCACTGGATATGGACATTGGTGCGTGGGCCGACGGGTTGATTGTGACGCGAGACATGCGCCTGGCTGACTTCCTTTCAGAGGTCGGACGCTATCGTCATGGCTACCTGGGCTGCGCGGCAGACATCGCCGAGTTGCGACTCTCAGGGGTCTTTCGTCTGGAGGACACCGACAAGTTGTTGGCGATCTTGCCGCAAACACTGCCGGTTCAACTGCGCTATCGCACACGTTGGTGGGTGAACCTGGAGCGCGCGGTCTGATTGTGTATTTTTTTTGGCGGCTTTTTTCCGTGAGTCCGGCTTAGACAGTAAGCCCCTTCAATGCGCCCTCACCGGCCTCTACGGATGTTGATCATGACTGTGCGTTTTCTCCGCAACTCCTCCGACCCGTCCTACCCGCTATTGAGCAACGCCATACGCGCGGCATTGCTATCAACGGTGATGGGCATCAGCGTCCTGCCCATCACCGGGATGGCTGCCGAAGCAGATACCGCGCAAGTCACTCAACACTACGAAATCCCTGCTGGTCCACTGAGCCAGGTGCTCAATCAGTTTGCTCGGCAGGCGGGTATCACACTGTCGAGCACACCTGTGCAAACCCAGGGTCTGCAGTCGCCCGGGCTGTTGGGCGAATACTCCACCCAGATGGGTTTGAATCATTTGCTCAACGGCTCAGGCTTACAGGCAATTTCCGAAGACGGTGTCAGTTACGTCTTGCAGGTGCCACCGCAAACCAGTGCCCTCACCTTGCCAACCACCGACATCAAGGGCTTCGCCCTCGGGAACGCCCTGGGGAGCATGGAAGGCTACAACGCGACTCACAGCCAAATCGCCACCAAAACCAGCACCGCCTTGCTGGAGACCTCGCAAACCGTTTCTGTCGTCACGCGTGAGCAGATGGACGACCAAGGCTCGCAAACCGTCGCGCAAGCCATGCGCTATACACCCGGTGTGTTGACCAACCCTTACGGCGCAACACATCGATATGACTATGTAGCGATGCGCGGCTTCAATGACGGTTCGGTGGATAACATTTACCTTGATGGGCTCAAGTCCATGGGGGACAGCGGCACCTACAGTACGATGCAGGTGGATCCGTACTTTCTAGAGCGCGTGGACATTCTGAAGGGACCGTCTTCGGTACTGTATGGGCGCAGCTCGCCCGGTGGCCTGGTGGCGTTGACCAGCAAGAAGCCATTGTTTGAGCCCTATCACCAGGTTCAAGCAACGGTGGGAAGCAACGGACAGCAGGGCATGGGTTTTGACTTCAGCGGGCCGGTGGATGACGACAAGCGTATTGCCTACCGACTCACGGGGTTAGCGGACAAGTCCGACACACAATTCGACCACGCAAAAGAAAAGCGCTATGCACTGGCGCCGACGCTAAGCGTCGACTTTACCGAAGACACTTCGCTGACGCTGCAAGCTTATCTGCAGCACGATCCTGACGGTGGTTATCACGGCGGTATGCCTGCGGATGGCGCCCTGCATCAGCGCAATGGTCAGCGGATTTCCAACCACTTCTTTGAAGGCGAGCCGGGAGTTGATGGCTACAAGCGAGATCAACAGTCGTTTGGCTATCAATTCGAACATCGCTTTAATGATGTCTTTACCGCACGGCAAAACTTTCGCTACCTGGATTCCAAGGTGAAGCTGGATCAAGTGTATGCCTACGGTTGGACTACACCCACCAGCAGTGAATTGAACCGCTACTACTCAGGAGGTGACGAGAAGCTGCATGCATTCATCCTCGACAACATGCTGCAGGCCGAATTTTTTACTGGAGCAACCAAACATACCGTGTTGATGGGCGCAGATTACCAACGTCGTAAAACCGTGGTGGATTGGACGAGCGGATCCCTGCAACCGATCAATGCATTCAACCCGGTCTACGGTAATTCGGCGATCACCTACGACAGCCCCACCAGCTACTTGCGGCGCCTTGAGCAGACAGGTGTTTATTTGCAGGACCTGATCGAAATGGATAAATGGCGGTTTTCCCTGGGGCTACGTCAGGACTGGGTAGAAACCTCTGACGAGAATCGTCTCGCTGAAGCAGGTCGACCGGTAGGTACCGAGATCAGTGACAAACGGACCAAGCTCACCGGCCGTGCCGGAGCGCTGTACCTGTTTGATAACGGCCTTGCGCCCTACGTCAGCTACTCCGAGTCGTTCAACCCGAACTCCTATTCAGATAGCGCGGGTAACCCCCTTGCTCCTACAGATGGGACTCAATGGGAGGTGGGATTGAAGTATCAACCGCCAGGCACTGACAATCTGTTTACGGCCTCATGGTTTCGCATCGACCAGGAAAACCTCGCGACCAAGTTGCCGCAGGAGAACTTCTATCGCGCTGTAGGAGCCGTTCGCTCCCAGGGGTTGGAGCTGGAAGCACACATGCAGCTGACCGATAACCTGAAGGTTCTGGGCAGCTATACATTTACCGATATCGAGTATTCCAAGTCGATGGTCAGCACCTTGAGTACCGCTGACAATCTGATCGAGAACAAGGGCAACTCACCGACGCAGGCACCTCGTCATATGGCGTCTGTGTGGGCCGACTACAAGTTTGATAGCGGTACCCTGGACGGTTTTAGGCTTGGCGGCGGCGTGCGATATGTGGGTTATAGCTGGGCGGATGCGGAGAACACCATGAAGGTACCGTCTTACACCTTGTTCGATGCTTCGGTGGGGTATGACTTGGGCAAGGTCGGTTTGAAGGGTGTAGACGTACGGCTGAATGCCAATAACCTGACCAATGAAACGTATGTAGCGTCTTGTGCCAGCCTGAACTTCTGTTACTTGGGGGAAGAACGTAACGTCAGCGCGACGCTGAGCTATCAGTTCTGATCCGATACAGCTCAAACAAGCCAGCGTTTGTCATCAGGCGCTGGCTTTTTTGTGGGTGATACTGCGGTAGCTCTGCTGATGGCCAAAAACCTACCCTCTCAAACGACAAAACCCCTGTCTGCGTTAGCAGACAGGGGTTTCGGAATTCAATCTTGACGATGACCTACTCTCACATGGGGAGACCCCACACTACCATCGGCGATGCATCGTTTCACTGCTGAGTTCGGGATGGGATCAGGTGGTTCCAATGCTCTATGGTCGTCAAGAAATTCTGTATACCGGACCGTTACGCAAGCAACGTGCCGATGAAATTCGTGGACTTCTACATAAACAAAACCCCTGTTTGCGTTAGCAAACAGGGGTTCTGGAATTTAATCTTGACGATGACCTACTCTCACATGGGGAAACCCCACACTACCATCGGCGATGCATCGTTTCACTGCTGAGTTCGGGATGGGATCAGGTGGTT
>NZ_JBAWDE010000225.1:0-20142 GCF_049590575.1 Pseudomonas sp. | reverse complement strand
GACCCCGACCATGGACGTGGTGGTGCCGTACGCGCGGACCATGGCCGACCTGCTGGAAGTGCTCGACGTGGTGGTCGCCGAGGACCCGGACAGCCGCGGCGACCTGTGGCGCCTGCAACCCTGGGTGCCGATCCCCAGCGTCGTTTCGGTGCGCCCGGTTTCTTATGCGCAACTGGCCGCGCCAGCCGAATCCCTGGCGGGCAAACGCTTCGGCGTGCCACGCATGTACATCAATGCCGACCCCGAAGCGGGCACCAGCGACAAGCCCGGCATCGGCGGCCCGACCGGGCAGAAGATCAACACCCGCGCCAGCGTGATCGAGCTGTGGCAGGCCGCGCGCCAGGCCCTCGAAGCGGCCGGCGCCGACGTCATCGAAGTGGATTTCCCGCTGGTGTCCAACTGCGAAGGCGACCGCCCCGGTGCACCGACCGTGTTCACCCGTGGGCTGGTGTCGAAGGCATTCCTCCACGACGAACTGTGGGAGCTGTCCGCCTGGGCTTTCGATGATTTCCTGCGCGCCAACAACGACCCGGCGCTGAACCGCCTTGCCGATGTAGACGGGCCGAAGATCTTCCCCCACGACCCCGGCACCCTGCCCAACCGTGAAGACGACCTGGCGGCCGGCATGGACGAATACGTACGCATGGCCGAGCGCGGCATCACGCCGTGGAATGAAATCAGCACCTTACCCGATGGCCTGCGCGGGCTCGAACAAACCCGCCGCATCGACCTGGAAGACTGGATGGACACGCTGGGGCTCGACGCGGTGCTGTTCCCCACCGTGGCCGACGTTGGCCCGGCGGATGCCGACGTGAATGAGGCCAGCGCCGACATCGCCTGGAGCAACGGCGTGTGGGTGGCCAACGGCAACCTTGCGATTCGCCACCTGGGCGTGCCCACCGTCACCGTGCCCATGGGCGTGATGGCGGACATCGGTATGCCGGTCGGGCTGACCTTCGCCGGGCGTGCGTACGATGACTCGGCGCTGCTGCGTTTTGCTTCGGCGTTCGAGGCGACGGGCAGCAAGCGGCTGATTCCGCCGCGTACCCCGCCGTTGACCCAGCATTAACTGAGTCAACACCATTCAAATGTGGGAGGGGGCAAGCCCCCTCCCACATTTACGGCATGCCAACTCAGGCACTGTGCGCAGCCGCAATCATATCGATCTCCACCGCCGCCGATTTCGGCAGCTGCATGACGCCTACCGACGTGCGCGTGTGCACGCCGGCGCTGCCGAGGATCTCGTGCAACAGGTCGGAGGCGCCGTTGGCCACTTCACTCTGCTGATCGAAGTCTTCGGCGCTGCGCACGTACACGGTGATGCGCGGGATGGCCTTGACCTGGTCCAGCGAACCCAACGCCTGTTTGAGCAGCCCCAGGCAGCGCAAAGCACTGATGCCGGCGGCGGTTTGCGCCTGGGCCAGGGTCAGGCTGGCCCCGACCTTGCCCGGCAGCACAATGGCATCGCCCACCCGTGGAATCTGGCCGCTGATGTAGAGGTGGTTGCCGTCGCGGACCAGCGGCGTGTAGTTGCCGCCGACTTTGAATTCATCCAGTTGATAGCCGAGGCGGTCCTGCGCGGCCTGGTATTTTTCATCGCGTGTCATGGGCGTACTTCCTCATTGCGACGTTGCCACTCATCGACCATGTCGCCGAGGGTTTTGGGCGAATCGGTGCGAATCCAGGCCATGAACGGCCGGTCAAACTTGAACCTCGGCCCGCAGTGCTCACGCATGAACCGGCGTACGTTCTGCGTGTTTTTGTAGTGCGGGGTCACGGGGGTGCTGCGGGTGATGAGGTCGCTGTGCCAATTGAAGTCCATTTGCTCGCGTCTTTGATGCCTCAGGAGCACGCAGCATAACGCCAAAATGCCACTGTGAACGCCGGTCAACCGACGTCAACAGTGGATTTTTTTGCGTAGGGTTCAAGCAAACCCGGCGTCGCGCGTATTCACGAACAACGCATAGATCGAATGGCTGCCCGCCATGAACAGGCGGTTGCCTTCGCGGCCGCCAAAGCACAGGTTGGGGCAACGTTCCGGCAGGGAAATATGCCCGATCGCCTTGCCCTGTGGGTTGAACACGCGCACGCCGTCGAGTTTTTCCAGGTCGGCCTTGGGGTCGCCGTTACCGCCCCAGCCACACCAGAGGTTGCCGCTCTCATCACACTTGATGCCATCGAGCGCAGCGTACTCCAGGCCTTCGATGTGCTTGCGGCGGGCGCCGAGCGTGCCGTCGTCCTTGACGTCGATGGCCCAGATCAGGCGATTGGGCTTGGCCCGCCCTTCGACCACATACAGGGTCTTTTCATCCGGCGAAAAGCACAGCCCGTTGGGGCCATTGAGGTCGTCGATCACTCGGGTGACCTTGCCGCTGTCGCCGTCGATGCGGTACACGCCATGGGGCTGGGTCGGGGTGATTTTGTGCCCTTCGTAGTTGTTGCCGGTCTGGAATGGCGGGTCGCTGAACCACACTGAGCCATCGCGCTTGCACACGATATCGTTGGGCGAATTGAAAGGTTTGCCGTCAAAACTGTCCGCCAGCACGCTGATCTTGCCGTTGTGCTCGGTGCGGGTGATGCGTCGCCCTTCGTGGGTGGTGGTCGAGCCTTCGCACACCAGCAGGCGGCCCTGGCGGTCGCGACACATGCCGTTGGAGAAGTTGGCGTTTTCCCGGTACACCGAGAGGCTGTCGGTGACTTCGTCCCAGCGCACGATGCGGTTATTCGGAATATCGCTGAGCAACAGGTAACGCCCATCGCCCACCCACACCGGCCCCTCGGCCCAGCGCAAACCGGTGGCCAGGCGTTCGACGCTGGCGTTGAACAGGCGCAATTCGAGGAAACTGTCATCGAGCACTTTGATCAGCGGGTCCGGGTAACGCTGGCTCAACGGTTCGGCGGCGTGGGCCAATTGCGGCAGGTTGCCCAGCACCGCCACCGAGGCAGAGACCGCCAGCGAACGCTTCAGGAATACCCGACGGCTGTGCTCGGGTTGTGCAGGCAAAGGGGAGGAATCCATCAAGTGTCACCGTTATTTTATTGTTAGACGGGGGACTAGTTTTAGCTTGTGATGGGACATCGTACAAGACCGGATTAATGCTTAAGTCCATTATTCAGGCTGAATCGCGCAAATATTCGAAATTTTACTTTCCAAAACCAATGGGAATATTGCAATGTTGTACGACGACACAATCGGTAACGTGTTGCGCAAGCATCCCCAACAACAATAAGGAAACACCCATGCAAAACGTCAAAGTGCTGATCGGTTTTCTGTGCCTGTTCAGCGGTTATGTCGCAGCGGCACCTGCCCCTGCCGAAAAGGACGTGGCCCAAGCGGTCGATCAGCTGACCCAAGCCATGCTGCACTTGGACCTCAAGCAGCTGCACGCGCTGACCGCCGACAAACTCACCTACGGCCATTCCAGCGGCAAAGTGCAGACCAAGGACCAATTCATCGCCGACCTGGAAACCCACACCAGCGCGTTCAAGACCCTGGAAATGCAGAACCAGACCATCACCCTGCAAGGCGACACCGCCTTGGTGCGCAACCACTTCCACGCCCTGGCGGTGAACAGCGGCGTCGAAGTGCCGACCGATATCGACAACTTCCAGGTCTGGCAGAAGCAAAAAGGCAAATGGCTGCTGATCGGGCGTCAGGCTTACAAGTACTGAGGCCCGCCGGTGAACCGCGGTAACCGGTTCACCACTCCACCGCCTTGCGCACCTTGAGCAGCGCCTCCTGCAGCGCCGGCATGTCCACCGAACCCAGGGCCAGGCGCAACGCATGCGGCACGTGGGCCGAGACGGCAAACGGCTCGGCGGTGGACACCGCCACACCCTCGCGCTGCAAGGTCATGGCGACCTGATCGGCGCGTGCGTCTTCTGCCAGCGGCAACCATAGAAAGTACGACGAGGGGTGGCTGACAGACGTGAGCCCCTTGAGCACCTGTGCCGCCAGAACCTGGCGGGCCTGGGCGTCGCGGCGCTTTTGCGCCTCGAGCTGCGCCACCGTCCCGTCCTCGATCCACGCCACTGCAATCGCGCTCATTATCCCGGGTACGTTCCAGGTGGTGGCCATAATCCTGCGCTCGAGCCCCTTCATCCAGGCCAAGGGCGCCGCAATAAACCCCACGCGCAGGCCGGTGGCGACACTCTTGGACAGCCCGCCGACATACACCGTGCGCTCCGGCGCCAATGTCGCCACGGGCGGCGGCGCGTCCTCGGCCAGGAATGCGTAGGCCGCATCCTCGATGATCATCAGGTTGTGCTGGCGCGCCAGCGCCACCAACTGCTCGCGCTGCGCACTGCCCAGCACCCAACCGAGCGGGTTGTGCAGGGTCGGCATGCAGTACACGGCGCGCACCGGGCGCTTGCGGCACAGGCTGTGCAGCGCGTCCAGGTCCGGGCCGCTGGCGGTGACCGGGATCGCGAGCATTTCCAGGTGCAGGGTTTCGGCCAGCACCTTGAACCCCGAATAGGTCAGCGCGTCGACGGCGATCACATCTCCAGGCTTGAGCAGCGCCATCAGGGTCACCGCCAGCCCATGCTGGGCGCCGCTAACCACCAGCACCTGCTCGGCCGTGACCGTAAGCCCGCGGCTCAGCAGATGCCGCGCCACGGCCGCACGCTCATGCAGGCGCCCGGCATGTGGCTGGTAATGCAGCAGCGCTTCAAGGTCGCCGGACAGTGCCAACTGGCGCAATGCGGTGCGCAGCAGGTCTGCCTGGCCGGGCAGTGACGGGTAATTGAAATTCAGGTCGAGCATGCCGGCGGGCACGTTCATCTGCCCGCTGCCCTGCCCCGGCGGCAACGCGATTTCACGCACAAAAGTGCCACGCCCGGTTTCGCCGCTGACCAGGCCCATGGCCTCCAGCTCGGTGTACACCCGGCTGGCAGTGACCAACGCCAGACCATGGTCGGCGGCCAGCTGGCGATGGGTCGGCAAGCGCGTGCCGGGGGCGAGTTTGCCGCTGCGGATCTGATCGGCAAAGGTATCGACCAGCGATTTATAGCGAGCGCGCGGCATAGGCGATGTATCCATGACAATTTTTTGATTGTCTTAATGCTCGCCCCTAGGATGGCGCGAACGCAACCTCTCTTTTTCGGGCATACCCTCATGGAACGAACCTCCCCCCTGCGCAGCCTGGACACCAGCACTCAAGGCTGGATCAATGGGTTTATCGGCGTGCTGATTTTCAGTGGCTCCCTGCCGGCCACGCGTGTGGCGGTGATGGAGTTCGACCCGGTGTTCCTCACCCTGATCCGCGCCACCCTCGCCGCCCTGCTCGGGCTGGCGCTGCTCTGGCTGTTCAAGGAGCAACGCCCTGCACGTAACCAGTGGGTGCCCCTGGCGATTGTGGCACTGGGCGTGGTCATCGGCTTTCCACTGCTCACCGCACTCGCGCTGCAATACGTGACCTCCGCGCACTCGATCGTGTTTATCGGCCTGCTGCCCCTGGCCACGGCGGTGTTCGGCGTACTGCGCGGCGGCGAGCGACCGCGCCCGGTGTTCTGGCTGTTTTCGATCCTGGGCAGCCTGCTGGTGATGGGCTATGCGCTGGCCCAGGGGTTGAGCGCCGCGCCTGCGGGTGACCTGTTGATGCTGCTGGCGGTGCTGGTCTGCGGCCTGGGCTATGCCGAAGGCGCCACGCTGTCGCGCAGCCTCGGCGGTTGGCAGGTGATCTGCTGGGCGCTGGTGGTGGCACTGCCGGTGGTGGCGCCGTTGAGCCTGATCCTCGCGCCGCCAACCTTCAGCGGGACCAGCCTGGCGGCCTGGCTGAGCCTGGGCTACGTGTCGCTGTTCAGCATGCTGATCGGCTTTGTGTTCTGGTACCGCGGGCTGGCGCAGGGTGGCATCGCTGCCGTCGGCCAATTGCAATTGCTGCAACCGTTTTTCGGCCTGGCCCTGGCTGCCGGCTTGCTGCACGAACAGGTCAGCCTGGGGATGCTGCTGGTGACCGTCGCCGTGATCGCCTGCGTGGCCGGCGCCAAGCGTTTCGCCCGCTAACGCTGTGGCGCGACCATCTTGAACTTGATGTTGATGTCGTTGGACACCACGCTGTTGCCGGCCCATTCGCCCTCGCCGATCCTGAAGTCGCCACGCTTGAGGATGAACTCACCGTCGAACACGCCGATGCCGCTTTGCTCCTTGAGCACCACGTCCACATCCACCTCGCGCGTGACGCCCTTGAGGGTCAGGTTGCCGCTGATCTTGAAGCGGTTCTCGCCCAGCGGCGTGACCCCAGTGGATTCGTACACGCCCACCGGGTAGGTCGCGGTGTCGAACCAGGACGCGCGTTGCAGCTCGTCATTGGTGTCGGAGCTGCCGGCGTCAATGCTTGCCAGCTGGATCCTGAGCACTGCATGCCCGGCCTCGGGCCTTTGCGTGTCGAAGCTCAGCGTGCCCTCGAAATCGGCGAAGGTGCCGTACACGCGCTGGCCCAGTTGTTTATAGGTAAAGCTGATCTGGCTGGCCGTGCGGTTGACGTCGGTGTACTGCGCCGCCTGGGCGCTGGTCAACACACACAGAAAGATGGCCAGGTAAATTCGCGGCTTCATGCAACGCTCCACAAAAGGACAGGGCTCACGTACCGGACGAACACCGCCCCCCACGGATGTATTCCCATCCGGCCAATGTCCTGCTAAACAGAGTAGCTGCCCCACAATAATAAGGACGCTGCATGCTTTCCCCTTCTCTCCAGGACACCACTGCGCCGGAAGGCATCTGCTACGGCTGCGGCGGCAGCAACCCTCACGGGCTGCATATCAAGAGCCGCTGGGCGGACGATGGCGTGCACCTGATCACCGAGCACCTGCCCGACGCGCAGTACAGCGGCTGGCCCGACCTGGTCTACGGTGGCCTGATCGCGATGCTGGTGGATTGCCATTCCAACTGGACCGCCATGGCCTACCACTACCGCGCCGAACAGCGCGAACCCGGCAGCCTGCCGCGCATCGACTGCGTGACCGGCAACCTCGGCATCAAATTCATCAAGCCCACACCCATGGGCGTGCCCCTGACATTGCGCGCGCGGGTCGAGGGTGAGGTCGGGCGCAAAACCCGCGTGGTCTGCGAGGTGTACGCCGGCGACCTGCTCACGGCCATCGGCGACTCGGTGTTCGTGCGGGTCGACACCACCCAACTGGCGGCCAGCGCCCATGGCCGCGAAAGCTGATGCTGGTCTACAGTGTCTGTCACCGCTAATCGAGGATTGCACCGATGACTCGTCTCACCGCGAAAGACTTTGCCCCCGAATTGCTGGAGCTCTACGACGGCTACGCCCACGGCAAGATCAACCGCCGCGAGTTTCTCGACCGCGCCGCGTTGTTCACTTTTGGCGGCCTCACGGCGTCAGCCCTGCTGGCGGCCCTGAGCCCCAACTACGCGCTGGCCGAGCAGGTGAAATTCACCGACCCGGACATCATCGCCGACTACATCACCTACCCCTCGCCCAAAGGCAACGGCAGCGTGCGTGGCTACCTGGTGCGCCCGGCCAAAGCCGCCGGCAAGCTGCCCGCCGTGGTGGTGGTGCACGAGAACCGTGGCCTCAACCCGTATATCGAAGACGTTGCCCGGCGCCTGGCCAAAGCCGGTTTTATCGCCCTGGCGCCAGATGGCCTGACCTCGGTGGGCGGCTACCCCGGCAACGATGAAAAAGGCGTGGCGCTGCAACAGAAAGTCGACCCGACCAAACTGATGAACGACTTTTTCGCCGCCATCGAATGGCTGATGCACCACGACAGCAGCACCGGCAAGGTCGGGATTACCGGCTTCTGTTATGGCGGCGGCGTGACCAACGCCGCGGCGGTGGCGTACCCGGAACTGGGCGCGGCGGTGTCGTTCTATGGGCGCCAGCCGGAGGCCAAGGACGTGCCGCGCATCAAAGCGCCGATCATGCTGCACTTTGGTGAGCTGGACACGCGAATCAACGAGGGCTGGCCGGCATATGAAAAGGCCTTGAAAGCCGCCGGCACCCCCTATGAAGCGTTTATTTACAAGGGCGCCAACCACGGTTTCCATAATGATTCCACGCCGCGTTATGACGAGGCGGCGGCGAACCTGGCGTGGGAACGCACCCTGGGCTGGTTCAACAAATACCTGGCCTAGCCCCCCATTGAAATCAGTGCTCCAACGCATACCGCCGGCAATGGTTGAGGTAGCCCTGTTCATGGCTACCCACCAGTTGCACCACGCTGGTCCATAACCACGACGGCGCATCCAGTTGCCGCGAGCGGTTTTCCTGCAGCACCGCCATCCAGCCCTTGCGAGTGGCCCGGTCCATCTGCCGGGCATGGGCGATGCCCACCACCCGCGCCAGGTAACCGGCGGCGTGCATGGCGTCGATCTCGCTCAATTCGTCGAGCTCCAGTTTCATGTCCTGGGGCAGCAGTTCGCGAATGAAAAAACCGTGGTCCAGAAACCGCGTCGCCAACATCCGCTCACCCAGGCCAGGGGACAGCTGACGCGCGCCCTCCACCACCCGACGTCCGTTGTCCCTGGGCATTTTCGCGCGGGCCGCGCGCGGTGCAGCGGCGCCGACCGCTTCCTTGATATCGATCAGGCAATATTCCCGGTCGTCCTTGTCGCCCACCCCCAGCAATGCCGCGTAACGCAACAGGCCGAGCGAGCTGCAGCCCTTGACCCAATAGGCCGAATCCAGCAGTTCGACCTTGGCATCCTTGGGCCGGCCCTTCAACGACGTCACCAACTGGTGCAACTCGTCCGAGGCGCACAGGGTGTGCAGCGCAGTTTTTTCGGCGCGTGACAATGACCAGAAGTGTTTGCCCAGCGGAATGGTCGGCCGCGCGCTTTCAATGCGCTCGCGGGCCAGATGCTTCCAGGTGCGCTCCACCGCGCTGCGCATGCCCGCCTTGACCTGGGAGGGGCGTGGCGGTACTTCGTCGGGTTTGTCTTTGAAGGCTTGCTCGTAGCCCAGCATCATTTCTTCGAGCATGCGTGCGGTGGTCACGCCGGGCAGGTCCGAGCCACGCGCTGCAGTGGCCAGGGACAACGCCAGGCGCACCAGGTCGTGGGTCGGATTGCCGACCACCGCCTGGTCCAGGTCGCGAATGTGCATGTCGATACGGCCCTTGGTGTCGCCGGTCGGCCCCAGGTTGCCCGCATGGCAATCGCCGCAGATCCAGATCGCCGGGCCCTGAGGCAAGCGGCGGCCCATCTGGCTGTGCAGCCACTCGTAAAATTGCACGGTGCTGCCGCGCACATAGGCGTGGGCCGAACGCGCCATTTTCAGGTTGCGCAGATGGGTCAGGTGAGGCATGCGTGCGGAGGGGCGTGGGCTTTTCATGAAGGCACTCGGCAGGGGCTACGGTAGAGGTTGGCCCAGGGCAAAATGTTTCATTTTGTTTCAGAGAATCGCCTCTCTTCTGAGGGACGCCACGGTTTTTTAAGACGCGTCTTATGGCTTACCCGCCCGGATTCGCCATGATTTGACCCCTTCTGTTTTAGCGAGGAATTGGCAATGTCCAATGAAACCTTTAAAGGGCTGAGTGAGGGCGAGGACTGGGTCTGGCTGGACTTCGGTATCAAAATTAGCCATGTTCCCGATATTCAGATGGGCCCGCAGGAGCAAGCGCTCTACCGGTTTTTTTTCGAAAGCAATGTGGTATGGAAAGTGGACCACGTGGACGGTCACGGTCAGCTGTGGCTGTGCGTCCAATATGACGAGCATCGTTATCAGCTACTCAATCCCGTCGCGCAAACCTATCAGAAGGTTCCGTGCGACCCGCCCTACCCGGTCCCCAGGCGGCCGCAGATGCACATAACCAGCCCTTGATCCCGGGCGTTTATCCAATAGATCAATCGTGTGGAAGTATCATCATGTCTCAACAATTGCTATCCGGCGTGCGCCACTTTGCGGCGCTCGCAGCGTTCATCGCCGCCGGCAACTGCCTGGCCGCCACCGACCTGCAAACGATGGTCGACGCCAGCGTCAAGCCGCTCATGCAGCAGCAGTCGATTCCAGGCCTGGTGGTCGGCGTGGTGCAGGACGGCCAGACGCACTTCTTCAACTACGGCGTCGCCGCCCAGGACACCCGCGAGCCGGTCAGCGAAAACACCTTGTTCGAAGTCGGCTCGGTGAGCAAAACCTTCACCGCGACCCTCGCCGGTTACGCCGTCGCCACTGGCAAACTCAAGTTGTCGGCGCCCGCCACCGACTATCTGCCTGCACTCGGCGGTAGCCAGTTCGACCACATCAGCGTGCTTAACCTGGGCACCTACACGGCGGGCGGCCTGCCCTTGCAGTTCCCGGATGATTTCGACAACCGCCAGCGCATGCTCAGCTACTACCAGCAATGGCAACCCGACTTCGCGCCCGGCACCCGGCGCTTGTACTCCAACCCGAGCCTGGGGCTGTTCGGCTACCTCGCGGCGCAGAGCCTGAAGCAGCCGTTCGATCAGTTGATGGAGAAGACCCTGCTGCCCAAACTCGGGCTCAAGCACACCTACCTGAAAGTCCCGGCCAGCCAGATGAAGCTGTACGCCCAAGGCTATGGCAAGGACGGCAAACCTGTACGCGTCGGCCCCGGAGCGCTGGACAGCGAGGCCTACGGCATCAAGACCAACGCTTCGGACCTGCTGCACTACGTTGCCGTCAACATGAACCCGGCGCATCAGGACAAGGCGCTCCAGCAGGCAATCGCCACGACTCATACCGGTTACTACACGGTCGACGGCATGACTCAGGGCCTGGGTTGGGAAATGTACCCCTATCCGATCAAACTGCAGGCGCTGATTGACGGCAACTCGACGCCCATGGCCATGCAGCCGCACGCAGTCAATTGGCTGACCCCGCCCCAGGCGCCTCACGCCGATACGCTGGTGAACAAAACCGGCTCCACCAACGGCTTTGGCGCGTACGCGGCCTATGTGCCGAGCAAAGGGTTGGGCGTGGTGATCCTGGCGAACAAGAACTACCCGAACGCCGAGCGGGTGAAAGTCGCGCATGCGATCTTGAGCGCGCTGGACCACTAATCCGAACCGTCGGTGCCGGAAAACGCCTAAGCTCAACAGTCACCTTGCCAGAGGAGACTGACCATGCAACTCGAAGGATCCTGCCATTGCGGCGCCGTGACGTTCAGCCTGAACAGCGCCCATCCCTACCCTTACCAGCGTTGCTATTGCTCGATCTGCCGCAAGACCCAGGGCGGCGGCGGGTATGCGATCAACCTCGCCGGTGACAGCCAGAGCTTGAAGGTGCGGGGGCGCAAACAGATTTCGATCTACCACGCCAGGCTCAAGCCCGAGGGCGCCAGCCGTGCCCACGCGAGCACCGCCGAGCGGCACTTCTGCTCGCAATGCGGCAGCGCGCTCTGGCTGTTCAGCCCGCAATGGCCGGAGTTGATCCACCCGTTTGCCTCGGCGATCGACACGCCGCTGCCGGTACCGCCGCAGCACACGCACTTGATGCTGGGCTCGAAGGCGCCGTGGGTGGAGGTCAGCGTGCGCAAGGGCGATGTGCAGTTTGAGGAATACCCTGAGGAGTCCATCGCGCAGTGGCATGAACGGTTGGGGCTCAGCGGTTAAGGCGTGTCAGCATACGCCCAGGTCATCCGAAACGACGCCCCGCCCCACTCCGAATCGAGCACCTGCACCTGCCCGCCGTGCCATTGCGACACCCGCTGCACCAGGGCCAGGCCAAGGCCGAAACCACCGGTGCGGCGGTCGCGGCTGGCATCCAGGCGCATGAACGGCTGGAAGATTTTCGCCCGGCCATCTTCGGGCACGCCGGGGCCGTCGTCGCACACGCGGATTTCATAACCGCTGCCGAACTTGACCAGCGACACCTCTACGCGGCGCTCGGCATAGCGGATGGCATTGCGCAGCAGGTTGATCACCGCGCGCGCCATGAAGCGCGGTTCGATCTGGATAAAATCCACCTCGCAGGTGCGCAGCGACAGTTGCACCCCGGCCGCCTCGGCCTCCAGTGCGACACTGCCGATAACGCTGTCGAGCCAGCTGTGGGCCTCGATGCGCTCACGGGTGACCTGGGTCGCGCCGCGCTCCAGGCTGGCGTAGGTCAGCAGCTCGGAGACCATGTCTTCCAGCTCGCCGAGGTCGGCGTACATGTCGGCGATCAAAGCGCGGCTCTGGCGCGGGTCGGCCTGTTGCTTGAGCTGGTCGAGTTCGAACGACAAGCGCGCAATCGGCGTGCGCAACTCGTGGGACACCGCGTTGGTCAGTTCGCGCTGGTTGGCGATCAGGCTTTCGATGCGCTCGGCCATCTGGTTGAAGTGCCCGGCCAGCTCACGCACGGTGGAACGGCGTGGCAGCAGGATGCGCGAACCCAGGTCGTTGTTGCCGAAGCGTTGCGCAGCCAGGCGGATGTGCTCCAGGTCGCGCCAGTGCGGGCGCACCCAGAAATACACGACGATGGCCAGGCACACACCGAGAAACCCATAGGCCCACAGGTACAGCCACTTGGGTTCTTCCGGCAGTTTGATTTCGAGCAACTGCGGGCCGTTGTCGATGTTGACGAGGAACTCCCTGAAGTCGCCGCGCACCACCAGCAAGCCCTCGCTCAGGAGCTTTTGTTCGCGCGGGCTGAGCGACTGGCTGTCCTGGGCCACCAGTTTCAAAAGCAGCCCGTAGTGGGGCTGCAACTCGGCCAGCCGGGCTTCGCGCTCAGCGGCGCGCAGCGGGCGCAATTGCTCCACCAGGCCGTACGCCGGGCCACGCAGGGCTTCGCGGTTATAGGTTTCGTTGGCTTCGGGCATCAACTCGTCAAAGGTGTAGTTGACCAGCCAGATCGCCCCTGCCAGACCGAGCGCCAGAATCACGTACAGGCGCAGAAACAGGCGCAGCATCTAGACCTCCCACGCAAACGGGTTGAACAGGTAACCCTTGCCCCACACGGTCTTGATGCACACCGGTTCACGCGGGTTGTCATTGAGCTTGCCGCGCAGCTTGCTGATGTACACGTCGACACTGCGGTTCAGGCCGTCAAAGGCAATACCGCGCATGCGGTTGAGGATGTCGTCGCGCGAGAGGATTTTGCCGGCGTTGCTGGCCAGCAGCCACAGCAGCTCGAATTCCATGGTAGTGAGGTCGATCTTCTCGTCGCCGAGGCTGACCACCCGGCAACTGCGGTCAATCGCCAGCCGCCCGAACGCCAGGGCGCCACGCACGGTGGGTTCTGGTGCCTGGCGACGTTGCAGGGCGCGCAGGCGCGCGAGCAACACCGGCGGCTTGATGGGTTTGATCACGTAGTCGTCGGCGCCGGACTCCAGGCCGAGGATATGGTCCAGGTCGTCCTCCTTGGCCGTGAGGATCACAATCGGCGTGTCGGACACGCTGCGAATCCCACGGCACACATGCAGGCCGCTCTGGCCCGGCAGCATCAGGTCGAGCACGACGACTTTGGGCTTGAAGTCGAGAAACGCCGCCAAGGCTTCATCGCCACGGTGCACCACACGCACCTCAAAACCATGCTGCGACAGGAAATGCGCAATCAGCCCTGCCAGCTTCTCATCGTCCTCAACCAGCAGGACTTTGCCCAGACCCAGGTTTTCCATAAGTTCTCAGTGTGCAGACGCAGATTGAAGAGCGGGCATTATAGGTGGCAAGCTGGGCGCCCGACGCAGTTGGCCAGTGACGGCCGCACAAGCTTCATGCTTTTAAGAGTTTTTAACAAATAGCCCGCACTCTTTAACGCCATTCACAGGGAGTTGTATGCGCAAGGATTACCTGGCGTTTTTCGTTTCATTGTTCCTGTCACGCCTGGCAGACCAGATTCTGTTGTTTATTGTGCCGCTGATCGTGTTTCAGACCACCAACAGCGTGGCCTGGGCCGGGCTGGCGTTTTTCGTCGAGTCACTGCCGCGCTACCTGGCGTTCCCGGTGTGCGGCGCGTTGTGCGACAAGTTCTCGCCGGTGCGCATCCTGCATGTCAGCCAGGTGTACCGGGCGCTGGCCTGCGTGGTGGCCGTCGCGCTGTACGGCGTGTTCGACGGGATCTACTGGATTGTCAGCCTGTCGGCGCTGTGCGGGGTGCTGACCACCCAGGGCATCATGGCCCGCGAAGTGTTGATGCCGCACGTCTTCCAACAGTACAGCTATGCCAAGACCCTCTCCTATTCACAGATCGCCGACCAGAGCGGCCTGGTGCTGGGCCCGCTGCTGGCCGCGCTGATGCTGGAAGTGTGGGCCTGGCATTGGGTGGTGCTGGGGGTGGCCGGGCTGTTTGCGCTGGCGGACCTGGCGATGCGCCTGTGGCAGCGCACGAGCACGGTCAGCCTGGAAACCTTTGAGCAGCATCGGGACATCTGGCTGCAGCCGCTGCGCATTGCCTTCGGGCATATCCGCAACCTGGTGGAATTGAAGCGCATCATCACGCTGGCAGTCGGGGTGAACCTGATCATCGGCGTGACGCTGGCCACCTCGGCCGCGATGGTCACCGGCCAGTTTGCCGCTGGCAAGGATGCCTACGCCGTGCTGCAAGCCGTCGGCGCAGTGGTGACGATCGGGATTCTGTTTTACCTGGCGCGCGCCGCCCTGCCATTGAAAGTGCTGGGCGGGCTGTCGTATTCGATGATTGGCGTGGGCGCGCTGATCATGGCGATCAGCCCCAACCTGTGGCTGTACACCGTCGGTTTCCTGCTGGTGACCGGGTTCGACAAGATGTTCAACCTGTACCTGCGCAGCACCCGTCAGCGGGTGATCCCGGTGCAGGATTTCGGCAAGACCGTTGGCGTGATCACCTTGCTCAACAATCTGTCGCAGCCCGTGGCGGGCCTGCTGATTGCGCTACTGGCCGCGCCCCTGGGCACACAAACGGTGATCCTGCTGCTGACCGCGATCACCGCACTGCTCGGCGTGGCCGTCGCCTCAGGCTGGCACGCCACTGTGAAAGCGGAGCTCGATGTCGGGTGACTCGATCAGTTCCTGCTCGGCCGCCCTCACCCGCTCGATCACCTGGGCGATGTCTTTGGCGTCGCCATACTGGTAGGCCAGTTTCAGGTAACCCTGGAAGTGCCGCGCCTCACTCTTGAGCAAGCCAAAGTAGAACTTGCCGAGTTCTTCGTCCAAATGCGGCACCAGCGCTTCGAAACGCTCACAACTGCGCGCTTCGATAAACGCGCCGACCACCAGCGTGTCCACCAGCTTGACCGGTTCATGGCTGCGCACGACCTTGCGCAGACCGGAGGCATAACGCCCGGCGTGCAGCTGGCGCAGTTCGACTTTGCGCTTCTTGATCAAACGCATGACTTGTTCGTGGTGTACCAGTTCTTCACGGGCCAGGCGCGACATCATATTGATCAGGTCGACATGGGCATGGTACTTGGCGATCAGGCTCAGGGCAGTGCTGGCGGCCTTGAATTCGCAGTTCTTGTGGTCGATCAACAAGGTGTCCTGATCGGCCAGCGCCGCCTGGACCCAGGCATCGGGGGTGCGGCAACCGAGGAATTCGTGGATTTCGGGCAGGTTCATCGGGCTCACGGGCAAAAGGATCACAAAAGGCCGCCGATTATACCGACCGCGCCGCAGACCACCAGCCACTGGCCTTGATGTGCATCAACATGACGTCTGGCGGGCAGCAACTATAGTTGTGCAGTCCGCCCTTTTTCTGATTCTGGAGATCCGTCCATGCAAGCTATCCGCAGCATCCTGGTGGTGATCGAGCCCGAGCATTCGGAAAGCCTGGCCCTCAAGCGCGCCAAGCTGATCGCCGGGGTCACCGGCGCGCATCTGCATTTACTGGTCTGCGACAAAAAGCACGAGCATTCGGCGCTGCTGAGCCTGCTCAAGTCGGGCTTGCAGGAGGACGGCTATAACGTGACCACCGAGCAGGCCTGGAATGACAGCCTGCATGAAACCATCATCGACGTGCAGCAGGCCGAGGGCTGCGGCCGGGTGATCAAGCAACATTTCCCCGACAGCCCGCTGAAAAAAGCCCTGCTCACCCCAGCAGACTGGAAGTTGCTGCGCTACTGCCCAACCGCCGTGCTGCTGGTCAAGACCGCGACGCCCTGGGCTGGCAGGGTGGTGCTGGCGGCCATCGATGTGGGCAATACCGACAGTGAACACCGCGCGCTGCACAATTCGATCATCGACCACGGCTTCGACATTGCCAGCCTGGCCAAGGCGCAGTTGCATGTGATCAGTGCCCATCCGTCGCCGATGTTGTCGGCGGCCGACCCGACGTTTCAGCTCAGGGAAACCATCGAGGCGCGTTATCGCGAGCAGTGCAAGGCGTTCCAGGCGGAGTTTGATATCGACGACACGCACTTGCATATCGAGGAAGGCCCGGCGGATGTGTTGATTCCGTTTGCGGCGCACAAATGGCAGGCGGCGGTGACCATCATCGGGACCGTGGCGCGCACCGGGATTTCCGGGGCGCTGATTGGTAATACGGCGGAGGTGATATTGGATGCGGTGGAGAGTGATGTGTTGGTGCTGAAGCCGGAGTCGTTGATGGATCAACTGGGGGAGTTGGCGACCCAGGGGTGAGAGGTTGTTGGGTGTATATCCGTTATTGGGGTGATGGCCACGTATGGTTTCGCCATTACGGCGGATATGTACCCAACAAAAAAAACGCCCCCCCTACCCCCCACCAAATGCATCATTCAAAAACTCAGGCGCGATATACCGCTGGTAATGCGCCTCAGACAGGATAAAAAACTCCCGATCAATGGCATCACGCAAATCCGGCAAGCTCCAATCGCGAAACTCCGGCAACAACACCATCCCATACGCCTCCAGATTGGAAATCACCCGCGCCCCCCGGGCGATCAACTGGTAGGCCCAGCAGTATTCAGACTGGTGCGGCACAAAGCGAATCTTGCGCGCCTCAAGCTGCCCGCGCAGGGTCTTGGGATCAAAAACCTCCAGCTTGCCAGCCATCACCTGCACCAACAGATGCTCCAACCGCAACCAGACCGCACGTTTTTCCTCTTCGTTGTAGCCATTCCACCGGATCACCTCATGGTGAAAGCGCTTACAGCCCCGGCACACCAGATCGCCGTAAACCGTGGAGCACAGGCCGACGCAGGGGGTCTTGATGGTGTGGTTCGACATAGGCAGCAACACGCAAATCAGCAAAACAGTGCGCCATGTTAGCCCTTTGTCTAAGGTTGATCACCCAGCAAACTTGGCCAGGCAACTTACCTTTAGATTTTTTTTGCCGTAGAATCATCCGGCCTTGTAAGGCGCCAATAATCCGCTGGAAGCTGTTTTCAAAGCGTCACGAGCACAGTCGTTCCTTCAGAACGGTGTTGGCGATGGTCAATGACTCGGTAGGTCAATGCCCTCGCCAACCCTCATCAGCTCCGTTCTGCAGGCGTAAAACTTTGAAAGCAGCTTCTGTGAGGAATGCCGGCAGCGCTGGCTTTGCGGCCCAAAAAGCCCCCGAGCGCATGCGTGCCGTTCATTTCTGGATGAGCGTCCCGTGGGACCACTGATGAGGGTAATAACTGTGCTTGAAGCCTACCGCAAACATATCGAAGAGCGCGCAGCACTGGGTATCGTTCCCCAGCCGCTTAACGCCGAACAAACCGCAGGCCTGGTCGAGCTGCTGAAAAATCCTCCGGCTGGCGAAGAAGAATTCCTCGTTGACCTGATCACCAACCGCATTCCACCAGGCGTTGACGAAGCTGCCTACGTCAAGGCCGGTTTCCTGTCTGCCCTGGCCAAGGGCGAAGCCACTTCCCCCCTGATCGACAAGAAACGCGCTGTTGAACTGCTCGGCACCATGCAAGGCGGCTACAACATCGTGACGTTGGTCGAGCTGCTGGACGACGCCGAGCTGGCGCCCGTCGCCGCCGCCCAACTCAAGCACACCCTGCTGATGTTCGATGCGTTCCACGACGTGGCTGAAAAAGCCCGCAACGGCAACGAACACGCCAAAGGCGTGATCCAGTCCTGGGCGGACGGCGAGTGGTTCCGCAACCGCCCTACCCTGGCCGACAAGATCAGCCTGCGCGTGTTCAAGGTCACCGGCGAAACCAACACCGACGACCTGTCCCCTGCGCCGGATGCCTGGTCCCGTCCAGACATCCCGCTGCACGCCCTGGCCATGCTGAAAATGGCCCGTGAAGGCATCGTGCCGGACGAGCAAGGCAAGACCGGCCCGATGAAGCAGATCGAAGAGATGCGCGGCCAAGGTTTCCCGATTGCCTACGTCGGTGACGTGGTCGGTACCGGTTCCTCGCGTAAATCCGCGACCAACTCCGTGCTGTGGTTCTTCGGCGACGACGTACCGTACGTGCCGAACAAGCGCGCCGGCGGCTTCTGCTTCGGCAGCAAGATCGCTCCAATCTTCTACAACACCATGGAAGATGCTGGCGCACTGCCAATCGAATTCGACGTCACCAACATGAACATGGGCGACGTGATCGACCTGTACCCGCATGCTGGCAAAGTCTGCAAACACGGCACCGATGAAGTCCTGACCACCTTCGAAATGAAGACCCCGGTGCTGTTGGACGAAGTCCGCGCCGGCGGCCGTATCCCGCTGATCATCGGCCGTGGCCTGACCGACAAGGCGCGCGCCGAGCTGGGTCTGGGCCCTACCGACCTGTTCAAACTGCCTGAAGCGCCTGTCGACACCGGCAAAGGCTTTACCCTGGCACAGAAAATGGTCGGTCGCGCCTGCGGCCTGCCAGAAGGCAAAGGCGTTCGTCCTGGCACCTACTGCGAGCCGAAGATGACCACCGTGGGTTCCCAGGACACCACCGGTCCAATGACCCGTGACGAACTGAAAGACCTGGCCTGCCTGGGCTTCTCGACCGATCTGGTGATGCAGTCGTTCTGCCACACCGCGGCCTATCCAAAGCCGATCGACGTGACCACCCACCACACCCTGCCTGACTTCATCATGACCCGTGGCGGTGTATCCCTGCGTCCAGGCGACGGCATCATCCACAGCTGGCTGAACCGTATGCTGCTGCCGGACACCGTCGGTACCGGTGGCGACTCCCACACCCGTTTCCCGATGGGCATCTCGTTCCCGGCCGGTTCCGGTCTGGTCGCGTTCGCCGCAGCCACTGGCGTAATGCCACTGGACATGCCGGAATCGATCCTGGTGCGCTTCAAAGGCAAGATGAAACCTGGCATCACCCTGCGTGACCTGGTTCATGCCATTCCTTACTACGCGATCCAGGCTGGCCTGCTGACCGTAGAGAAGAAAGGCAAGAAAAATGCCTTCTCCGGCCGCATCCTGGAAATCGAAGGCCTGAACGACCTGACGCTGGAACAGGCTTTCGAGCTCTCCGACGCCTCGGCTGAACGTTCGGCTGCCGGTTGCACCATCAAGCTGTCGAAAGACTCCGTCACCGAGTACCTGAACTCCAACATCACCCTGCTGCGCTGGATGATCGGCGAAGGCTACGGCGATGCACGTACCCTGGAACGTCGCGCCCAAGCGATGGAAGCCTGGGTTGCCAACCCGGAGCTGATGGAAGCCGATGCCGACGCGGAATACGCCGAAATCATCGAGATCGACCTGGCCGAAATCAACGAGCCGATCCTCTGCGCACCGAACGACCCGGACGATGCCCGTCTGCTGTCGAGCGTTGCCGGCGAGAAGATCGACGAAGTGTTCATCGGCTCGTGCATGACCAACATCGGTCACTTCCGCGCTGCCGGCAAGTTGCTGGAACAGGTCAAGGGCCAGCTGCCAACCCGTCTGTGGCTGTCGCCGCCGACCAAGATGGACGCTCACCAACTGACCGAAGAAGGCTACTACGGCATCTACGGCAAGGCTGGCGCGCGCATGGAAATGCCGGGCTGCTCGCTGTGCATGGGTAACCAGGCACGTGTGGAGCCGAACTCGACTGTGGTGTCGACGTCGACGCGTAACTTCCCGAACCGTCTGGGTGACGGCGCTAACGTCTACCTGGCCTCGGCTGAGCTGGCGGCAGTCGCTTCCACCTTGGGTCGCCTGCCGACCGTCGAAGAGTACATGGGCTACGCAGCGAAACTGGACACCATGGCCAGTGACGTTTACCGCTACCTGAACTTCGACCAGATCGCCGAGTTCCGCAAGATCGCGGCAAGCGCCAACATCCCGGTGATTCAAGCCTAAGATGTTGTGACGTAAAAAACGCCGCGTATCGCAAGATACGCGGCGTTTTTTTATGCCTGGAATACAGTCTTAGCAACACCAGAAAACAAATGTGGGAGGG
>NZ_JBAWDE010000224.1:0-3023 GCF_049590575.1 Pseudomonas sp. | reverse complement strand
CGGCAGCACCGGCGACCCGCTGGCGCGCACGCGCCTGGAAGCCCTGCTGGCCCCCGGCATAGAAACCGATGCCGCCGTGCACACCGCCGCCGAGACCAGCCTGGCACAGGTCAAACGCAAATTGATGCTCGGCGAGATCCTCGGCCAGGCCTTCAGCGGCATGTCCCTGGGTTCGATCCTGCTGCTCGCCGCCCTCGGCCTGGCGATCACCTTCGGCCTGCTCGGCGTGATCAATATGGCCCACGGCGAGATGCTGATGCTCGGCGCCTACTCGACCTACGTGGTGCAACTGCTGATGCAGCGCTACGTGCCGGCGGCCATCGAGTTCTACCCGTTGATCGCGCTGCCGGTGGCGTTTTTCGTCACCGCCGCCATCGGCATGGCGCTGGAGCGCACGGTGATTCGCCACCTGTACGGGCGCCCACTGGAAACCCTGCTGGCCACGTGGGGCATCAGCTTGATGCTGATCCAATTGGTGCGCCTGGTGTTCGGTGCGCAGAACGTTGAAGTGTCGAACCCCGAATGGCTGTCGGGCGGCATTCAAGTGCTGCCCAACCTGGTGCTGCCGTACAACCGCATCGTGATCATCGCCTTCGCGCTGTTTGTGGTGGTGCTCACATGGTTGCTGCTGAACAAGACGCGCCTGGGCCTCAACGTGCGCGCCGTCACCCAGAACCGCAACATGGCCGCCTGCTGCGGCGTGCCCACCGGGCGTGTGGACATGCTCGCGTTCGGCCTCGGCTCGGGCATCGCCGGCCTCGGCGGCGTGGCGCTGAGCCAGATCGGCAACGTCGGCCCGGACCTCGGCCAGAGCTACATCATCGACTCGTTCCTGGTGGTGGTGCTCGGCGGTGTCGGCCAGTTGGCCGGCAGCGTGATGGCGGCCTTCGGGCTGGGGATCGCCAACAAGATTCTCGAACCGCAGATCGGCGCCGTGCTCGGCAAGATCCTGATCCTCGCGCTGATCATTCTGTTTATCCAGAAACGCCCGCAGGGACTCTTCGCACTGAAAGGACGGGTGATCGACTGATGAACCAGCCACTGATGCTTACCGCCACGCAAAAGGTCGGCCCCAAGGTCACGATTGCAGTCGGCGCGGTGATCCTGATCCTGCTGCTGGCGCTGCCGTTGTGTTCGCTGCTGTCGCCGGAAAACCCGCTGCATGTGTCGGCTTACACCCTGACGTTGGTGGGCAAGATCCTCTGCTACGCCATCGTCGCCCTCGCCCTGGACCTGGTGTGGGGTTACGCGGGGATGTTGTCCCTCGGCCACGGCCTGTTCTTTGCCCTCGGCGGCTACGCGATGGGCATGTACCTGATGCGCCAGGCCTCCGGCGATGAGCTGCCGGCGTTCATGACGTTTTTGTCGTGGACCGAATTACCCTGGTACTGGATCGGCACCGAGCACTTCCTCTGGGCCCTGTGCCTGGTGGTGTTGGCGCCGGGTGTGCTGGCGCTGGTGTTCGGCTTCTTCGCCTTTCGCTCGCGGATCAAGGGCGTGTATTTCTCGATCATGACCCAGGCCCTGACCTTTGCCGGGATGCTGTTGTTTTTCCGCAACGAAACCGGGTTTGGCGGCAATAACGGCTTCACCAATTTCCGCAGCATCCTGGGTTTCGGCATTACCGAACCGGCTACCCGCGCGGTACTGTTTTTTGCCACGGTCGTACTGCTGGTCGCCAGCCTGTACACCGGCTGGCGCCTGGCGCAGAGCAAGTTCGGCCGGGTGCTGACCGCCCTGCGCGATGCCGAGAACCGCCTGATGTTCTGCGGCTACGACCCGCGTGGTTTCAAGCTGTTCGTGTGGGTCTTGAGCGCAGTGTTGTGTGGTTTGGCGGGTGCGTTGTATGTGCCGCAAGTGGGCATCATCAACCCCAGCGAAATGTCGCCGACCAACTCCATCGAAGCCGCCGTGTGGGTGGCCCTCGGCGGGCGTGGCACGCTGATCGGGCCGTTGCTCGGCGCCGGCGTGGTGAACGGCATGAAGAGCTGGTTCACCGTGGCCTTCCCGGAATACTGGCTGTTCTTCCTCGGGGCGCTGTTCATCATCGTCACCCTGTACCTGCCCAAAGGCGTTATCGGCCTGCTGAAGAAATGAGGAACGTCATGCTCGAACCTATTCTCGATGCGGGCAGCGGCCGCGATGCAATCGGTATTGGCCAGGCCGCCGGCAAGGGCCTGAACACTCGGCACGGGACCATCCTGACCCTGGAGGACATCAGTGTCAGCTTTGATGGTTTCAAGGCGCTCAACGATTTGAACCTGTACATCGGCGTCGGTGAATTGCGCTGCATCATCGGCCCCAACGGCGCGGGCAAGACCACGCTGATGGACGTGATCACCGGCAAGACCCGGCCCAGCCACGGCAAGGCCTGGTTTGGCGAAACCCTCGACCTGACAGCGATGAGCGAAGTGCAGATCGCCCAGGCCGGCATCGGGCGCAAGTTCCAGAAGCCCACGGTGTTCGAAGCCCTGAGCGTGTTCGAAAACCTGGAGCTGGCGCAGAAGACCGACAAATCCGTCTGGGCCAGCCTGCGTGCACGCCTGAGCGGTGAGCAGAAAGACCGTATCGACGAAGTGCTCGACACCATCCGCCTGACCGCCTCGCAGCAGCGCCCGGCGGGCTTGCTGTCCCACGGCCAGAAGCAGTTCCTGGAAATCGGCATGCTGCTGATGCAGGACCCGCAACTGTTGCTGCTGGACGAACCGGTGGCAGGCATGACCGACGCCGAAACCGAGTTCACTGCCGAACTGTTCAAGCGCCTGGCGGGCAAACACTCGCTGATGGTGGTGGAGCACGACATGGGCTTTGTCGGCTCGATTGCCGACCACGTGACCGTGTTGCACCAGGGCAGCGTGCTGGCTGAGGGGTCGCTGGAACAGGTGCAGGAAAATGAGCGGGTGATCGAGGTGTATCTCGGTCGCTGATCGGACGCGAATCGCTTTGTGTGGGAGCTGGCTTGCCTGCGATGCAGGCGACTCGGTCTTGCAGTGACACCGAGGTGATGCCATCGCAGGCAAGCC
>NZ_JBAWDE010000223.1:0-2050 GCF_049590575.1 Pseudomonas sp. | reverse complement strand
GCGGGGCGTTGGGGGCTGAGCACGGCCAGCCTCAAGGTTGCAGCCGGTGTCGTGCAGGCGCCGGACGGGCGCAGCAGCACCTACGCTGAGCTGGTCAGCGGCCAGCATGACCAACTGCACATCAGCGGCGATGCGCCGTTGAAACCTGTCGAGGACTATCGCCTGGTGGGCCAGGGCGCCGCACGCGTGGACATCCCCGCCAAGGCCACCGGCGAGTTGACCTACGTGCACGATATGCGCGTGCCCGACATGCTGCACGGTCGCGTAGTGCGTCCGCCGTATGCCGGGCTGGATTGCGGGGACTTTGTCGGCAACAGCCTGCTGAGTGTGGACGAGGCGTCCATCGCGCATATCCCCGGCATCGTTGCCGTGGTGGTGGTCCGCGATTTTGTCGGCGTGGTGGCCTTGCGCGAAGAGCAGGCGATCAAGGCTGCGCAAGCGCTGCACGTGCAGTGGAAACCCTGGAACAACGCCTTGCCGGACATGAACGATGTCGAGCAGGCGATCCGCGACAATCCACGGGTGCGTCGCACGGTACTCGACCAGGGCAATGTCGATGCAGCCCTGGCCGGCGCCAGCCAGCGCATGCCGCGCAGCTACCTGTGGCCGTACCAGATGCATGGCTCGATCGGCCCGTCCTGTGGCGTGGCGGATTACCAGCCGGGCGGCAGCCGCGTGTGGTCCGGCAGCCAGAACCCGCACCTGTTGCGCGCCGACCTGGCGTGGTTGCTTGAATGCGATGAAGCGCTGATCGACGTGATCCGCATGGAAGCCGCCGGCTGTTATGGGCGCAATTGCGCCGACGATGTGTGCGCCGACGCCTTGCTGCTGTCACGCGCAGTCGGCAAGCCAGTGCGCGTGCAACTGACCCGCGAGCAGGAACACCTGTGGGAGCCAAAGGGCACCGCGCAGTTGATGGACGTCGACGGTGGCCTCAATGCTGACGGCAGCATTGCCGCCTATGACTTTGAAACCAGCTACCCGTCCAACGGCGCACCGACCCTGGCGCTGTTGCTCACCGGCCGCGTGGAACCGGTGGCGGCGATGTTCGAGATGGGCGACCGCACCTCGATCCCACCGTACGCCATTGATAACATGCGTGTGACCATCAACGACATGGCGCCCATCGTGCGCGCCTCGTGGATGCGCGGCGTGTCGGCGTTGCCCAACACGTTCGCGCATGAATCCTATATGGATGAACTCGCGTTTGCCGCCGGCGTCGATCCGGTAGAATACCGCCTGCGTTACCTCAAGGACGAGCGCGCCGTCGACCTGGTGAAATCCACCGCCGAACGCGCCAACTGGTCGCCACGCACCGCGCCGATGCAAACCGCGAATCAAGACCACCTGTTGCGCGGTCGCGGCTTTGCCTACGCGCGCTACATCCACAGCAAGTTCCCCGGCTTCGGCGCGGCGTGGGCGGCCTGGGTAGCGGACGTGGCCATCGACAAACAGACCGGCGATGTGTCGGTAACGCGCGTGGTGATCGGGCATGACTCGGGGATGATGATCAACCCGGCCGGGGTGCAGCATCAGATCCACGGCAATGTGATCCAGTCCACCAGCCGCGTGCTCAAAGAGCGCGTGACCTTTGAAGAATCGACGGTGGCGAGCAAGGAGTGGGGCGGTTACCCGATCCTGACCTTCCCTGAAGTGCCGCAGATCGACGTGCTGATGATGCCGCGCCAGGACCAGCCGCCCATGGGCGCCGGGGAGTCGGCTTCGGTGCCGAGCGCGGCGGCGATTGCCAACGCGATCTATGACGCCACCGGCATTCGTTTTCGCGAGTTGCCGATTACCCCCGAGCGGGTGCTGGCGGCGCTGAATGCCGGCACCCTGGGCGAGCCGGCCAAGTCGCCGGAAAAACGCTGGAAATGGTGGTTCGGTGCATTGTTCGCGACGCTGGGTGCGGTGATGGCCACCGCCTGGCCGTTTCACAATGAAATCGCAGCGATTGCGCCGCCCAGCGCCGGCACCTGGTCCAAGGCCACCCTGGAGCGCGGGCGCTTGCTGGCAGCGGTTGGCGACTGCGCGGTGTGCCATACCGCGC
>NZ_JBAWDE010000222.1:0-86362 GCF_049590575.1 Pseudomonas sp. | reverse complement strand
ATGCAGACGGCTCGGTCTTGCAGATACACCGAGGTGATGCCATCGCAGGCAAGCCAGCTCCCACACTTGAAGCGCGTTTCTCCTAGTTGACCGAGGCGTTTTCGGCTTGGCTGGTGCGGCGCTTGGTGGCCGGTTCCAGCGCCTGCTTGCGCTGCTGCAACGCCTCGAGCAAACCGAAGTCCTGCGGGAAGTCATCTACCTGGATGGCGTGGTCGGCGTATTCCACGTAGCGCGCGAGCAAGGCGTCTTCGTCTTCGCTGATCAGGTCCTGCGCCCGTGCCTTGACGCGCCAGGCGGTAAAGGCGCTGGCGGAGATCGGCATCGGTTCGAGCAGGCCTTGCTTGACCGCAGGCTTGAGGCGCGCGTCGATCAGTTCCACTTGCGGCAACAGACGGAAACCCAATTCGCCGTAGGCCAGCTTGTCGATTTCCGGGCGTGGAATGTAGGAGTTGGCCAGCAGACGATCGCGGGTTTCGCCAGGTGTCTGTACCACATCCGCGATTTGGGCCAGCAACCGGTCCGAGGGCTTACGCAGTGGAATGCCGAACGGGAAACTCAAGCCGCGCACCACCGCCGCTGCGGCTTTGGAGGGGTAGTTATCGAGCACTTCGGCCAGCGCTTCATGGGCGCGCAGCAACGCGTCCTGGGCCGCCCAATGCACCAGCGGCAGATCCGCCTGGGGCCGGCCGTCATCCTCGAAGCGCTTGAGCACGCAGGACAGGATGTACAGCTGCGACAGAATATCCCCCAGGCGCCCGGTGATGCTTTCCTTGCGCTTGAGGGCACCGCCCAGCACGCCCATGGAGATATCCGAGATCAGCGCCAACACCACCGACAGCCGATTAGCCTGGCGATAGTAGGACGTCAGCGCCGGGTCGGTCTTGGACGGCGCAGAAATCAACCGCCCGCCCGTAAGGGAATGCACCGCCGCACGTACGGTGTTGGCCAGCACAAAGCTGATATGGCCGAACATCGCGCTGTCGAAGGCTTCCAGGGCCTGGCGCCGGTCCGGGTTGCGCGCCGCTTCCATTTCGCGGAACACATAGGGATGGCAGCGGATCAGGCCCTGGCCAAAGATGATCAGGCAGCGCGTCATGATGTTCGCGCCCTCTACCGTGATCGCGATCGGGCTTTGCTGGTAGGCGCGGGCCAGGAAATTGTTGGGCCCCATGCAGATACCCTTGCCGGCGACGATGTCCATGCCGTCGTTGACGATCATTCGTGCACGCTCGGTGACGTGGTATTTGGCAATCGCCGAGATTACCGAGGGTTTCTCGCCTGCGTCCAGGGAGGCCACCGAGACCTTGCGCACCGCATCGCAGGCGTACAAGTGCCCGGCCATGCGTGCCAACGGTGCCTGCACGCCTTCGAACTTGCCGATCGGCAGGCCGAACTGTTTGCGCATCGCCGCGTAGGCGGTGGTACCGCGCACCGCGACCTTGCCCAGGCCGACGTTGGCCGACGGCAGGGAAATCGCGCGGCCGGCGGCCAGGCATTCCATCAACATGCGCCAGCCGTTGCCGACTTGCTCACGGCCGCCGATCACCCACTCCAGCGGAATGAATACATCCTTGCCGGTGGTAGGACCGTTCTGGAACACCGCGTTGAGCGGCCAGTGACGGCGCCCGCTGTTCACGCCTGGGTGGGACGTCGGGATCAGCGCGCAGGTGATGCCCAGCGAGCCGGGCGCGCCGAGCAGCCCTTCAGGGTCCTCAGCGCGGAATGCCAGGCCGAGCACGGTAGCAATCGGGCCCAGGGTGATATAGCGCTTGTCCCAGGTCACTTTGAAACCCAGCACTTGCTGACCTTCGTGCAGGCCTTTGCAGACGATGCCCAGGTCGGGAATCGCCCCGGCGTCCGAGCCGGCATAAGGGCTGGTCAGGGCAAAACACGGGATGTCTTCGCCCCGCGCCAACCGCGGCAGGTAGTAGTTGCGCTGGGCATCCGTGCCGTAATGCAGCAGCAACTCGGCCGGGCCCAGGGAGTTGGGCACCATCACCGAAATCGCCGCCGCCGAGCAGCGCGTCGACAGCTTCATCACCACCTGCGAATGCGCATAATGCGAGAAGCCTTTGCCGCCGTACTGCTTGGGAATGATCATGCCGAGGAAGCCGGCGTCCTTGGTGTACTGCCAGCCTTCGGGCGACATGTCCTGCCAGACCTGGGTGGTTTCCCAGTCGTTGGCGATGTCGCACAGGGTTTCCACTTCATTGTCGAGGAAGGCTTGTTCCTCGGCGCTGAGGCTCGCCGGTGCGGCGTGCAGCAAGCGCTTCCAATTGGGCTTGCCGCTGAACAGCTCGGCGTCCCACCACACGGTGCCGGACTCGATGGCCGCGCGCTCGGTGTCGGACATCGCCGGCATGATCGTGCGAAACAGGCCCAGGGCCTTGCTGGTCAGCAAGGTGCGGCGCAGCGGTTTAATCGTCATCAACAACGCCGGCAGTACCACCAGCAGTGCCGCGACCGTAGCACCGAACCCGGCGACCACAGTGAACAGGTAGCCCAGCGCCAGCCAGACCAGGCCAGCGCCCAGCCACAACGTGGCGGCCGCTTGTCGATACGCCAGGGCAATCGCCGCTGCGAAACCCACCAATAACCAGATAACCATGGGGATACCTCTACTCGATTCAGGGCGTGGCACGCGTGCGCGAGGTCGAAATGACCTGCGACGTAAACCACACTACAAACTTGGAAAGCTAAATTCAAATTTTGTTTTGAAATTTTTATTTAATGCCAGGGCGAAAAAATAGCGGGCTGAAGGGGTCAGCCTGCTCAAGTAACAGCACGGATTTCCTTACAGAATGGGGAAGGCAACAAGATGCGCTTGGTACCCTCCTCCACCCTTCCCTTGATGTCAGAACGCGTAGGTGGCCGACAGGCTGACCACGTCGCCGGACGACTCGGCTTTACCATTGAGGCTCGCCTCCCCCAGGCGATCAACGTTTTTGGTTTTCAGTTTCACTTCCTGCACAAACTGATGGGAGTAAGCAACGTCAAGGCTCAAGCCCTTGATAGCCTTCACATCGTAACCAGCACCGAGCGACAGGAACGTACGGTCGCCATCTGGAATCCGTGGGTCACGGGTCGAATTGCGGGTGGGCGTCTGGTCAATGGCGACACCGGCACGCAAGGTCAGCTCATCGGTGGCGCGGAAATCGCCGCCGAGGGAGTACATCCAGGTATTTTTGTAGTTGTAGGGAATCGACACGATGGTCGAACCACCGGAGTTGAGCGTCAGGTCTTTGAACGACGACCACTCTGTCCAGGCGACACTCGCGCCCAGGGTGAAACGATCGTTGAACTGGTGCACCCAGTCCAGGCCTGCGGTAGCCGGAATGTCCAGGTTGACGCTGGCATGTGCGCCGTCGGGGTGCAGTTCCAGCCCAGGATAAGCCGTACTCACCAACGTACCGGTGCCGCCGAAGGGGCTCGGTTGCGTCATGAGGTTGTAGGAGAACTGATCGGCGTAGATGTTGTACTTGCCGGTCATCTTGTTCTTGATCTTGGCGTGGTAGTTCAAGCCCAGGGTGTCTTGATCGGTGGGTTTCCAGACGATGCCGGTAAACCAGCCTGCCGAAACGTTATCGACCTTGACGCGCATCAGTGCGCTACCGACATCCGACGGAAAATTGATTCCGCCCAGCTCCGAATCGGACACTGCCGCAGCCGATAACAAGTCGATGTTCTGGCTGACGAAGCCCTTGCTGTGTTGCACGATCACACCGCCGCCGATGGAAAACTGATCGTTGACTTTGAACGACAGGGAGCCCGTCAACCCTACGGTTTCGATTTTGGTGTCCACGGCAAAGTCGCGCAATTTCGAGTCCTGATCCCAGGTGGAACGCATACCCTGCGGGACGACCTGGCTCAAGCCGAACGCGAAACGGTCGCCCAGGGGCATGACCATGAAACCGGTCGGCAGCCAGGCCGTAAAGCCGCCTTGGCCACCGTCGTTGTTATTGAGCGTGGTCGCCGTGCCATCCGGGAAACCATCGGCATCCAGCGGCGTGCTGGAAATCGGGTTGCCCGCATAATCAGAGGCATCGCCCTTGTACTTGATCTTGATGCGCGCGTAGTCGACGGTGAATTGCGCGACGTTGCGTTCGACAAAGGCCATGGCCGCCGGGTTGTTGTACGCCGAGCTCGGGTCGTTCTTGAACAGCGAACCGCCAGCGAACGCGCGGCCCCAGCCTGGCGCGCCGTAGGTGGGCGTGGAAAAGCCGCCGGCCTGTGCGGGCACGGTTACCATTGCCCCGCCTATCAACGCCAGCCCCAACCAAACCTGCACATGTTGTTTCTTATTATTCATGCGGCACTCCTTATTGTTATCTCTCTGAGCCAGCCCTGCCGGTTCGTCTTGCGGCTTGCACTTCATGAACTGGCGCCCGCTACAGGCGCCAGTTTTTCAACGGGTGATCAGCCCTTCGTTCTCACGCGGCCATCAAGGCACGATGGTCAGTGCAGGGCTTGGGGTCACGCTCAGGCTCACCACGGTGCAGCTGCCGCTCAGGGTCTGGTTGGAAGCGGTCAGCACACCGCCGCTGTAGCCCACGGCGATAGTGGAAGGACCGCAATTGGAGGCTGGGTACAGAACCGACTTGGCGATGGTGTAACCCACGTTTGTCACCGAACCGACAGCGGCGCCGGTGGCGGTCAAGGTCCAAGGCAGACCGGTGATTTGAGGCAGTGCGCACAGGCCACCACCGGTGACCGCCACGCCGGTGATCTTGGCAACGCCGGTCGCATCGACATTCCCGGTAAACGTGGCACCGCAGTTAACGGTGGCCTGGAAGGACGATGGCGACTTCACCGAGATGGTGCCTGGCGCGGTGAAACTCGTACTGACGGGAGAGATGCTGTAGGCATTCGCCATCGAAGCAGCACCCATGCAAACAGCCAAAGCAGACAACGATACGAGGGTTTTCAAGCTTTTCATTGTTTTTCCTCACATGTTATGGCGAAGTCATTTCGCCAGGGGTAATGGCCATGAACGAGAGGTCACGGTGAATCTGCAGAACTTCCCTTTCCAGCCAAATTTCAATTCGATTACCGCTGAAACAGCTGACGTTTATTCAACAACCTTGAAGGTGGGCGGCATCTTGATCGACACCGTTTTTATCTTGCAGTCTTCGCCAATCGGTACATTGGCCGCTTCCAACTTGCCGGTGGCGTTATCCCAAGTACCCTCGGCGGTGGAAGGCCCGCACTTGCCGCCCAGGCCAAACGCGTGAACATCCACGCTGATCTTCGACATGGAACCGCTCTTGGTATCCTTGGCAACTAATACCCAGGGCAAGTTGATGGCTTCGACCCGGCTGCACTTGAGGCCGCCGTCGAATTCAACTTTGTCGACATTGACAGAAGAGCCGTCTGCCGCGACCTTGCCGGCCACCTTGATGGTGCAGTCGGCACTGATCAGCGCGCCTTTGGAGAAGCTGATCGGGCCTTGCGCGGTAAAGGCGCTGCCGGCCGGTTCGATCCGCGCGGCCTGGGCCTGGTGATAGACGATCAGGCCCAGCGCGGCTAACACGATAGGGGCAGTGAACTTGGCAGGTGATTGCATGGTGTACGTCCTTCCCTTTAATTATTGTTGTCCGGGTCAAACAAATGACGTGCAACTAACTCGGTAAACCTCGGGCGAAAGAGGCCTGCGCGGCACACAGGCCCCGAGTTCGCCAACCGCGTGTTACTTCAGATTAAAAAGGCTTGGCACTGTTGCTGTACTTCTCCAGGTACTTCAACCGTTGTGAAGGTTGAAGATTGGTCAGGGTAATATCCCCGGCATAATGATTGAGGACTCGATGGTCCATGCGGCGGCGCCACAAGTACGGTACATACGCCCACACAATCATGCTCGCGTAGCCATACGGAAGTTGCGGCGATTCATCAAAGTGACGCAACGACTGATAACTGCGGGTGGGGTTGGCATGGTGATCGGAGTGCCGTTGAAGTTGGAACAAAAAGATATTGGTGACAATACGGTTGCTGTTCCATGAGTGCCGAGGCGAGCAGCGTTCATAACGGCCGTTGGGCAACTTCTGGCGTTTAAGCCCGTAGTGCTCGACGTAGTTCACCACTTCCAGCAACGAGAACCCGTAGATGCCCTGGATGATCAGGAACGGAATCACCGCCGCGCCAAGCCAGTAAATCATCGCGCCCCACAACACCACGCTGTACATCCAGGCACTGAGCACGCCGTTCTGCCAATGCCAGGCCGGCAGTCCGAGTTTGCGCAGGCGCTCGCGCTCCAGGTTCCAGGCCGAGCGGGCGCTGAACCACACCGAGCGCGGCAGGAAGGCCCAGAAACTCTCGCCCAGCCGCGAGCTGGCGGGGTCTTCCGGGGTGGCGACGCGCACGTGATGGCCACGGTTGTGTTCAGTGTAGAAGTGCCCGTAGAAGGTCGGCGCCAGGGTGACCTTGGCCAGGAACACTTCCAATGCGTTGGGCTTGTGCCCCAGTTCATGGGCGGTGTTGATCGCGATGCCGGTGGCGGCGCCGGTCGACATCGCCATGCCCAGGTAGGTGAACCAGCTCGGCTCGCCATGCAGCTGGGTGCGCGCGGTGAGGTAGCTGGCCGCGTGCGCCAGCCAACTGGAAGGGTCCAGGTTCGCCGCCGCCTGCACCAGGCCACCGCGAATGATCCAGTCGATGCCGCCGGCGGCCAGCCAGCCGGTGATCACCACCGATGAGACAACGAACACCACGCCGGTGTAGACGATCCAGCGGTAGTAGCGTTGGGATTCGAGGTGGTTGACGGCGGATTCGGGCGGGTTGCTCAGGTCTTCACCGAGCAGGCCGTCGATCAGCGGGATCAGGCCGAAAATCACCAGCACACCGACCCACCACAGTTGCTGGACGCCGGTGGTGATTGCCAGCGCGCCCGACAACAACGGCGTGGCCAGCGGCATGATGCCCAGCCACCACAGGTGACGCTTGCCATCAGCCCACGCGCTTGGCGCTGCCACAGTCGGGTTCATGGCAGCCTCCGGGAGAGGCGGGTTGGCAGGGACGCAAAATACAGGTTCAGGGAGCGTTGAAAGCTCCGGGAAATCAACCATGCGATAAAAGACGTTTTTTTCATTTTTATTCGCTCTTAGGCATTTCAAAAATCATTTCAAAATAAATATTGAAATATTTTTTTAAATAAATAGCGCGGAATCGTTAGGTCGTCAACTACTTTTTCCAACCCTTTTGAACGTGACCCGGCAGTCTCTTTTTCAGTCGTTTGGTCAGGTCTCTAGGGCAAGCATTTGCGCGATCCGCCTGCGCGTCGGGGGTCAGCCTCATTGACTCGCCAGGGCAAAGGGCGGCTGCAAAACCGTGGCAGTTTCGGCCGGCCGCACGCGCTTGGCCACGTGCTGCACCGCCTCCGCCACGCGTGCCGTGGCGGTAATCGGCAGCATGTGCCCGCGCCCCTCCACCACCTGCAGCTTCAGCCCAGGCACCTTGTCGGCCAGGGCCTGGCCGTGCCGGCGAAAGTCCAGCACCTTGTCTCGCGCGCCGTAAATCAACCCAATCGGCAGGGTCAGATGCGGGTAGCGCTTGACCATGTCCGGCAGGTCATCGTTGACCAGGGAAATTTCGCTGGAGGCCGCGTAGAAGTTGTCCGGGCGCATGCCCAGCAGCCCGCCGCCACGGGTGGCGAAATCGTCGGGGGCCGGATCGGGTGCGAATACCCCCTTGACCACCGTGCGCCGGGTCAGCAGCCCGATGGGCAGGGTCAGGGTGTGCGACACCCAGCGCCGCAGCCAGCCCGGTCGCACCGCCAGCGACCAGAACACCACGGGCAAACTCGGCTGCGGATGGGTCAGCGGCGCCACCAGCACCAGGCCCGAGACCGACTCGGGATGGTCCAGGGCCAGCGCCAGGGCGATTGCGCCGCCGAGGGAATGCCCCAGCACCAGCGGCTTGTCCAGGCCCAGCGCCTTGATAAAGCCCGCGATTTGCCGAGCCTGGGCCGGCAGGTCCGCCGCAGTACCCGTATGGCGAGTGGAATAGCCCGACCCCGGACGGTCGAGGCTGATCACACGGAAATGCTCACACAACTGGCCGGACAAGGCATACGTGAGGTTGCGGCTGCTGCCCATCAGCCCGTGAATCATCACCAGCGGTGGGCCCTTGCCCTCGTCGACATAATGAAAGCGCTCGCCATCGACCTCGACAAAGCGCCCGTTGATCGGAACGGTGGTTTCAATCCGCCGTGTCATCCAGCGGCTGACCCCCCACAGCACGGCGCTGACGCCGATAAACACCGCCGCAGCAATAACCCACTCAACAGCCATAGCTCGGTCCTCTGCTTCCCTGCCGCTGGCGGCCCGACCGGAATTGATCAAGGCCTCAGCCATCGTCCACACCCTGGACCTGAACTGCGTGCATACCCTGCTCGTCCGTCGGACAAGTCGCATATGAACAACCCAAGGCTAGCGTAGGCGATATTTTCAGGTAGATTATTTAAAATCTTTTTTAAAATAATTAATTCAATTTTCCTTTGCAATGGTGTTCTATCTAAAAGACACAACAAAAAGCAGGAGCACAGGAAACTGCCTATGAATGCCCACAACGATTCAATCGACATCGCCATCATCGGCTCCGGCTTTGCCGGCCTGTGCATGGCCATCAAGCTCAAGGAAGCTGGGTTCAGCGACTTCTTCGTCGCCGAGCAGGCCGATACCCTTGGCGGCACTTGGCGCGACAACCATTACCCCGGCTGTGCCTGCGATGTGCAGTCGCATGTGTACTCGTTTTCTTTTGCACCCAACCCGGACTGGACGCGGCAGTTCGCGCCGCAAGCGGAAATCCGCGCTTACCTGGAGCAATGCGCCCAGCGTTTTCAGTTGGCGCCCTACCTGCGCTTCGGCATGGGCCTTGAACGCGCGGTGTTCGATGCGCAGCAACAACGCTGGCAGTTGAGCTTCAGCGATGGCCGGCAGGTCAGCGCGCGGGTGCTGGTGTCGGGGATGGGCGGGTTGTCGCGCCCGGCGTTGCCGGATATCCCGGGGCTCACGAGCTTCAAGGGTAAAAGCTTCCATTCCCAGCAGTGGGACCACGACTATTCGTTGAAGGGCAAACGCGTGGCGGTGATCGGCACCGGGGCCAGTGCCATTCAGTTCGTGCCGCAGATTGCGCCGCAGGTGGCGCACCTGGACCTGTTCCAGCGCACCCCGCCGTGGATCATGCCCAAGCCCGACCGCGCGGTTTCAGCGACCGAGCGCTGGCTGTTCAAGCACCTGCCCTTCACCCAGCGCCTGGTGCGCGGCGCGTTTTACTGGGCATTGGAAGGCCGCGTGGTGGGCTTTGCGCTGCACCCACGGCTGATGAAAATGGTGCAGAAAATCGCCCTGCGCCACCTGCACCAACAAGTCGCCCGCCCTTCCCTGCGCAAAACCCTGACGCCGGACTACACCATCGGCTGCAAGCGCGTGCTGATTTCCAATGACTACTACCCGGCGCTGTCGCGCAGCAATGTCGAGGTGGTGACCGAGCCTGTGCAGCGCATCGAAGCCGACGGGGTGATCACCGCCGACGGCATCAAGCATCCGGCGGACTGCCTGATTTTCGGCACCGGTTTCCAGGCCACCGACCCACTGCCGCGCAACTGCATCATTGGCCGCGACGGTGTCGACCTGATGGACACCTGGCGCGACGGCGCGCATGCCTACAAGGGCACCACGGTGCCGGGCTACCCCAACCTGTTCCTGATCGTGGGCCCCAACACCGGCCTGGGGCACAACTCGATGATCCTGATGATCGAGGCCCAGGTGACCTACATCCTCGATGCGCTCAAGCACATGCAGCGGCATCGCCTCGCCAGCGTGGACGTCAAGCCCGAGGTGGAAAGCGCCTACAACACCCAGTTGCAGGACAAGCTCAAACGCACCATCTGGAACACTGGCGGTTGCCAAAGCTGGTACCTCGACCCGCGCACCGGCAAGAACACCACCCTGTGGCCCGGTTCGACCTGGCGCTTCAAGCAAGTCACGCGCCACTTTGCGCTGAAGGACTACAAGGTCAGCCTGGCAGCGGTCGAACCGCCCGTACGCCGAGTGCCTACATCCCACACCACTGCTGAAGGGAGCCTGTCATGAAGTCATTCAACGGCCGCGTGGCGGCGATCACCGGCGCCGCGTCCGGCATGGGCCGCGCCTTGGCCATGGCCCTGGCACGCGAAGGTTGCCACTTGGCGCTGGCGGATAAAAACAGCCAGGGGCTGGAGCAGACGCTCGAGTTGATCAACGTGTCGACCCTGGCGCCGGTGCGAGTCACCACCCAAATACTGGATGTGTCCGACCGCCAGGCCATGGAGGCTTGGGCCGCGCGCTGCGTCGCCGAGCATGGCCAGGTCAACCTGGTGTTCAACAATGCCGGGGTGGCGCTGTCGAGCACCGTGGAAGGCGTGGACTACGCCGACCTGGAATGGATCGTCGGCATCAATTTCTGGGGCGTGGTGCATGGCACCAAGGCATTCCTGCCGCACCTCAAAGCCAGCGGCGACGGCCACGTGATCAACACCTCCAGCGTATTCGGCCTGTTTGCCCAACCCGGGATGAGCGGCTACAACGCGACCAAATTTGCGGTGCGCGGCTTTACCGAATCCCTGCGCCAGGAACTCGATATGCAGCGCTGCGGCGTCTCGGCGACCTGCGTGCACCCCGGTGGCATCCGCACCGATATCTGCCGCAGCAGCCGCATCGACGCGAACATGACCGGCTTTTTGATCCACAGCGAACAGCAGGCCCGCGCCGACTTCGAAAAACTGTTTATCACCGACGCCGACCAGGCCGCCAAGGTCATCCTGCACGGCGTACGCAAAAACAAACGCCGCGTGCTGATTGGCCGCGACGCGTATTGCCTCGACCTGCTCGCGCGTTGCCTGCCGGCCGCCTATCAAGCGTTGGTGGTGTTTGCCAGCAAGCGCATGGCGCCCAAACCCCGCACGCCGGTGTTTGAAACCAACGACGAGTCCCGCCTCTGAACAGGAGCACGCAGCATGTTGCCGATCCGCCGCGATATTCATTTCGACCTGCCCGCCGAGCGCATCAAGAACTGGCACGAGCAAGGGCCGTTCATCACGCATTTTTTCAACGCACTGTCGCTGTTATTCCCCCAGGGCGAGCTGTTTTTCATGGACAGCGTGCGCCACTACCGCCAACGCATCGAAGACCCGGCGCTGAAAAAACAGATCCAGGGGTTTATCGGCCAGGAAGCCATGCACAGCCGTGAGCACGTCGCCTACAACGACCTGCTGCAAGCCGCTGGCCTGCCGGCGCATACCCTGGATCGCCGGCTGAAATTCATCCTCGACCTGCAAAAAAAACACTTCGCGCCGTCGTTCAACCTGGCGATCACCATTGCCCTGGAGCACTACACGGCGATGCTGGCGGAAATCCTGCTGAGCGACCCGTCGCGCTTTGGCGATTCACTCAAGGGTTACCAGCAGATGTGGTACTGGCACGCCCTCGAAGAAACCGAACACAAGGCGGTGGCCTTTGATGTGTGGAACGCGGTGATCAAGCCGGGGCCCAAACGTTACCTGCTGCGCACCGGCACCATGCTGACCACCACGGTGTTTTTCTGGCTGGTGGTCCTGGATTTTCACCTGCGCCTGCTGATTGCCGACCGCAAGTCTGTCGGGTTCCTCAAGGGCTTCTGGCGCATGCTGAAGTTTCTGTACGGGCCCAAGGGGGTTTTCCCACGGATGGCGGTGCCGTGGCTGCACTACTTCAAACCTGGCTTCCACCCCTGGGACCACGATAACCGCGCGCGCCTGGCACGCATCGACAGCCTGGTCGAGGACATCGAAAACACCCGCCGCAGCTACTAGGCCTGGGCCATGGCTGCGCGCTCGCGCACAAAGCCTTGCAACTGATCGCCGGGCAGCGCCTTGCTGAAGTACCAGCCTTGAATAAACAATTCGGCGCCGGTATTCAGGAAGGCCAACTGCTCGGCGGTCTCCACGCCTTCCACCACCACCCCCAGGTTCAGCGCCTCGCAGAAGCGCAGCAGGCCGGTCATCACCAGAGCGCCCTTGGGGTCATGCTGGGCCACCACGAAACTGCGGTCGATCTTGATAAAGTCCACCGGAAACTGGTGCAGGTAACTCAAAGCCGAAAACCCGGTGCCAAAGTCATCGATATACACCTTGGCGCCGATCGCCTGCAGCTTCTGGATAATCCGGCGCGTGGCCTGGCTGTCGCTGACCAGCGCGTCTTCGGTGATTTCCACCGACACTTGCCCGTGGGCCTGGGCCAGGATCTCCACCAGGCGTTCGCCATAGGTGGCATCGGTCAGAGTGGCGCTGGAGATATTGATGGTCATCGGTAGTGCAAAACCCAGCTTCTGCCACTGCAGGTATTGGCGCACCGCCTGGGACGCCACCCACACATCCACGTCCGGCATCAACTGTGCCTGGGCCAGCCACTGCAGAAATTCCCACGGCGAGTGCACCGTGCCCTGGGCATCGCGGGCGCGCATCAGCGCTTCACAACCGGTGCACAGCCCGGTGCGGGTCGAGACCTGCGGCTGGTATTCGAGGTAGAACTCGTAGTCGCTGATCTGCTGGATATGGCTCAGTTCGCTGGCCTGGCGCGCCAAGTGCTTGTGGGACGCCAGCACCGGGTCCAGCTCGCGCAACCGGCCTTTTTCTTCCAGGCCACGGAAGGTCATGTCCAGGGACTTGAGGTACACCGTGCCGCCTTCGGTGGCCTGGCGGTGGATCGCGCGCACATAGGGCGCGTAGACCAAGGTGCCGAGGCCCAACAACGCGACTTGCAGCGCGACGGCCGCCAAGTCACCGTGGGTACTCAGGTAGGCGTTGAGCAACACCGGCGCGGTAAACGGTACGCTGACCACCGCCGGTGACACCCAGCCCATGCCCACCACGCTCAGCGCCAACAGAGCATTGATCGCAGGCACCAGCAAAAACGGGATGAACAGGCGCGGGTTGAGGATGATCGGCAAGCCGAACAGCAGCACCTCGCTGACGTTGAACAGCGACAGCGGCACACTCGCCATCGCCAGCAAGCGCATGGATTTGCTCTTGGAAAACAGCAGGATCGCCAGCAACAGGCACAACGCGCCGCCCGAGCCGCCGATAAACGCAAAACTGCCCAGCAGGCCGCTGTTCAATACATATTTGATCGGTTCGCCCGCCGCCAGCGCTGCGCTGTTGAGCACCACCGCCTGGTCCAGCACATCGAACAGCGGCTGCATGGCGTACACGCCGTGGATCCCGAAAAACCACAGCAGCGAATTCATCAGGGTCACGAACAACCCGCTGCCGTAGGGCGACTCCAGCGCATCCAGCACCTGTGGCCCCTGCAACTGCGCCACATAAGGCACCTGCAGCAGCAGCGACAGCACCAGCACCAAGCCCAGGGCAGTGATGATCCCCGGCAATACCATGTTGATCGCGCCCCGCAGGTTGTGCCCCACCAGTTCCTCGTTGACCAGGCGGGTCCAGCGGTGACGGTGCAGCCAGGCAATCGCCGGCACATTGAGCAGCGGCGAGGCAATCGCGATAAACAGCACGAAGGTGGCCGACGCCCGCGGGTATTCACGCAGGATAAACGTCGCCACCACCACATGCGCCAGGCACAGAAACGCCACCGGAAGTTGCGGCAGGCGGTGCTGGATCGCCAACATATACCCGATCGACGCGGCCACCAGCAGCGGTATCACCGAACTGATCTGGTTGTGCAGCCCCGCCAGGAACGTCACGACCGAGGGGTCGAAGCCCAGCACCCTGGCGGATTCGGACAGGATCAAAAAACCGGCCGACACCAGCAGGCACGGCAGGATCCACAGCAACCCTTCACGAATTGCACGCAGCGACTCGGTGCTGGCCAAGGCGGCCAGGCGTTGGGTAAAGAAAAGCTTGAACAGCGTTTGCGCCATGACCGTTCCTCTGCCCATCGCACCCTGCCCGTGGTTGGCAGGCCTGAAAACCCTGGGTAACGCTACACGTCCTGATGCGGTGAGCGAAAGCCTTTTGCCAAGGCAGGCTATAGTCAATCATGACGTTGCGGTTTGTGCGCGAAGGCGTGATCTGTGCCAGCCATGCGCGCCACCGCAATATATAGGCTATCGGCGTAGTTTTCCTCCTGAAGGAGTGGGAGCCCGACACCAAGGAGGTCCATTTACCATGCACGACACATTACGCCCGTTATTGCTCAACGCGTTGCTCTGGCTGTGTGCGGTCACGCTACTGTTTGCAGCCCGGGAATTCGCCGGCCCCACCGACAACGGCTGGCTGGACCTCACATTGGTGCTTATCGCCTACGTGCTATTGTTTTTACTGGCGCCGATGCAAAAATCCATACACCGCCGCTTGCGCAAACGCCACCAGCGCCGCGAAACCCGTCACCGCCCCGAACACGGAGCCTGACCTACCAGGAGTACCGCTTTGTCACCACCCGGCGATAACCACCAGCGCGCCCTCGACAGATTCTTGAATGAGCATCCCGAGGTCGCAGCTGAACTCGACACCCTGAACCCGCTCGCCGCCCAGGCCAAGGGCGAAACCCTCGCGCACTACCGCGCCGAACGCCTGCATGAAGCCTTCGAAGCCGAAGCCGAACGCCTGGGTCTGTTTGCCTGGGAGTTGACACTCAAGCTGACCACGGACTGCGCTGAAGACTTTGAAACCCAACGCCTTGAAGTGCACCGCGAAGTGGCGCAGATGGCCGGGTTGAGTTGGGATGAATATTGCAAACTGCATGATTTGGCGGGTTCAGGCCAAGGCTAGAGGAACCAGTGCCGCTGTCGACCCGCCAAGGCTTCGCGCAACTCGGCGACGGTGATGCAGCGCCGTTCCGGGTCCATGGCCAAGGCTGAACGCAGCGCCGGCCAGTACTGCCTCGGCAGTCGAGGCGGCCGAGGCAGTCGCTGACCGGTCTGCCGCTCACCGGGGCGCCGGCCTTCGGCCAATTCATACAGTACGCACGCTGCGCCATACAGGTCGGTACTGGCCGACAGTGCACCGCCAGCCAGCAGTTCTGGCGCCGCATAAGCCGGTGTCCAGGCACTCAAGCGGCTGCGGCTCAAGCCGGGCAACCCGGCGGCAGCCTGTGCCTCGGCGTGGCCCAGGCCAAAATCGAACAAACGCAGCCTCTTCTCACCCAGCATGACGTTGGCCGGTTTCACATCGCCATGCAGCACGCCTTGCCGGTGGGCGTAGGCCAATGCATCCAACAGTTGCAGCGCCAGGGGCTGCAACGCCGGCCAAGGCATCCCTTGCGGGCACTCCATGAGCATGCGGTCCAGGGTCATGCCATGCATCAGTTCCATGGTGAAAAAGGCCAACTGGTGGTCGACGTCGACCTCAAACGAAAACGCCCGCACCACGTGCGCGTGCTGCAGGCTGCGGGTCATCGCGAACTCGCTGTACAGCAGGACGTGAGCGTCGGGGCACGCGGATAAACGCCCGCCGAGCATTTTCAAGGCCACACTGGCGCTGGGCTCGCCGAACGCCTCATGCAGCAGGTCCCTGGCGCGATGGACCACGCCCATGCCGCCCGTGCCCAGGACCCGTTCCAGCCGATAGCGACCGGCGAGCAGGTTCGGCAGTGCTGCCTCCTCGGTCATGGTTGGATGACCACGGCGGTCAGGTCATCCCGCGCAGGGCCTCGCAGCACGTGGCCGAACAATTGGTCCACCACTTGCCGTGGCGTATCCAGGCTCATGGCGCCGCCCAGCTCGCGATGGCTGACGCCCTGGTACAGGCCATCGCTGCATAACAGAAACACATCCCCAGGATGAATGTTGAGTTCAAGTACCTCAAGGCTCAGGGGTTGCGGGGCTCCAATCGCGCGGGTCAAGGCCTTTGCGCCCGGATAAGCCTGAGCCTGCGTCAGACTCAAGTGCTGTTTATCCATCAACTGTTGCTGCAGCGAATGGTCCCGTGAAAGCTGATACAGGCGCTGCCCTCGCCACAGGTAACAGCGGCTGTCCCCGGCCCAGATGCAGGCTGCGCGGTTGTTTTCCAGCAGCAGCGCAACCACGGTACTACCGACGATCGCCGTTTGCGCCAGCGCCTTTCCCAGCTGAGTGTCGAGCCCTCGCAGGCAGTGCCGGACCGCTTCGATTCGTTGCTCGAAAGTACCCAGGCCCGGTAACGACGCAAGGCTGCTGACCACCGAACGACTGGCGATATCCCCGGCCTGGTGGCCACCCATCCCGTCGGCGACGGCCCAGCAACCGCGTTGCGGGCAATCGAGAAACGCGTCCTCGTTACGCGCACGCTGCCTGCCTTGCAGCGTACGCCCGGCGCTGCGCCAGGTGTGCGCCTGGCTCACAGCTGCTCCGGCAAGCGAAACGTGCGCCATGCCGCCATCTGAAACGGGCTGGGGCTGCGCTGGCTGGTGAGCAGGTAATTAGCGCGCAGGCCGGCCAGGTCAGCCTTGAGCAGGTAGGCATCCCGGCCGCTGGCGGATTCACTTTGCAGCAGGTCAAAGAAGCGGAACAATGACCAGTCCCCGTTGTTTTTTTCGATCCCCAGCGGCCGCTCCGCGCCTCGCTCCAGCACCAGGCTGCTGCGGCTGTTGCCCGTTTCGCTGGGCCACTGGAACGCTATAGGCACGATGGGCCCATGCCGATACTCCAGCGCCTGGTCGCCGACTTGCAGGATCGCCCGGCTGACCGCCTGGTCCAGGCTATAGGGCGCCAGCGTGAAGCGCACGGCCCATTCACCCTGATCCTCGGTAAAAAACCCCTGGCGAATCATCTGCGCTTTGTTCAGTTGCTCCAGCAGTGAACGCGAGATTGGCAAGCTGCGACCGTCCAGAGCGCGCAGTCGATAACGGTTGCCCTCGACGCTGACAAACGGCTTCAGATAACTCTCATAAAAGCGTGCCATGGCGCCCCGAGGTTTGAAAAACTCCTGGAAATCGCCCAAGGCAACATCACTGGCGGCATGGGCCTCGAACGGGTAGCGCCGCTGGATCGCCTTGGCATACACGCCATACACCTCGCTTTGATAACGCTGGTTCACATGCGCATAGGCACCATCAAGCAACTGGCTCCAGGTGTCGTCGGTCACTTCGTCGAACCAAGCCTTGAGCGGAGCAGGCAAACGCGCAGCGGCGTTACGCAGAGAACTCAATTGCGGCAGTTGCCCGTCCATGCGCTGCTTGACCATTCTGAATGCCGCTTGCTCAGGCGGACTCTCCCGCTCCAGCGCCAACAACTGCAGGTGTAAGTCGTCCAGCAGGCGCAAGGCCTGCGTCAACTCCGCGCCGGGGTTCTGCTCCTCATCAAGCAATTGATGCAACGGTTCGAAGCGACGCTGTAACGCACGTCGGGCAGCATCCGGCGCGGCCTGGCTCGGTAACTGGCTGCTCAGCGCGCTTGAGGCCGCGGCAATCACCCCTCCAGCCTGCTCGCCGGCGGCTTCAAGCCGCCCAGGCGTCGGCACCAAACGCGTGTTTTCACGGACCTGCTGCAACAGGCGAACTAACGCCGAATCGGCCGACGTCAGGCCCGCGAGCCGGTTGGCGCCCTGCCCCAGGCTGTCAGTTTGCTGCAACCGGATGCGGCCGAGGGCCTGGCTCCAGACCTCGGCGTATTCGCTGAAGTAACGCTGTTCCAGTTCCAGCATCAGCCTGCGCAACTCCATGGCACTGAGGTCGGTGCCTTCGCCGAGCACCCAGTTATCCTGGGCAATGGCATTGACCAGCCGAGGGCCCTGCTTTTCGAAATACTGCAGATACTTTTTGGTGTAGAACGCCGGTATGGGCGGCTCAAGCCTGGCGAACACTTCGCCATCAGCGAGGCGGTAGGGCTCCAGGCTGCGCGCTTCTTCGCGCAGTGTCCGGTAGATCGCTTGCGCCAGCGACTCCCCTCGCAGCACCTGGCGTGCCTGGGCCACCAGCGCATCGTTCAAGGGGGCTGCAAACGGTTGCTCAAACAGCTGCGCAACGTGTTTGTTCAAACGCTTCTGCGCCGACGTATCCGCTGCAAAACGTGCGGACCAGAGGCCTGCCAAATGCTCCGCCAGCCACGTCGTATCGCGACGCTCGCGCAGGTTGAGCATCAGGTACGCGCGCAAGCTGTCCAGTAGCCGCTCGCGCTCGCCAAGGTCGGCCCGCACCTGGCCTTCAAGCAGGACCGCCACCTGCGGCAGTAGCTGCTCGCGCAGGGTTTGCGCATAGGCCTCGGCCAGCGGCGCTCGAACCTCGTCGCCTTGATACAGTCCGGCCCGATCAACCCAGCGGGCGTCTGCCACGGGTGCAAATACCTGCGTGGCTGCCAGACGACTGTCCAGCAGCGGCAGCAGCGCCAGGAGCGCATCCGAACCGGGCTCGGCGGGCGGCAGGGGTTTGCTCAAAGCCTGCAGTTGCACCAGCCGCTGATGGTTGAACGCATAACTGTTTGCCCATAACCACCCGGCTGCACCGATGACCACGGTTGCGGCCAGCGCCAACAGCCCTTGACGCCGACGCAGGCGTCGGCGTTCCGGGGTATGCAACCCGGCAAGGCCTGCCTCGGCAAAAATCACCCGACTGAACAGCCCCTGCACAAAGTGCGGTCGTGTATCGCCCGACTTCGCGCACGTCAGGTAGAACCCTCGCAATCCATTGATACGTTGAGAGCGATTGGCGCCAAACGCAGACTCGACAAACAGGCACAAGCGCTCGCCGATACGGGCCGCCTGCCGCGGAAAATCCAACATCCGGCCACGGCGCTCGACACTGCGCTCCTGGTGCAAACGAGGAATCAGCTCTGCTCCCAGGCGCTGGAGCAGCGTCTCGAACGTTTCGCGTACCTTGGCAGCCTCGCTTCCAGCGCTGCCAGGGACCAGGCACCCGCCCAGCACGTCGTCCAGGCTGTCGCCCTGTGGTGTATCAAAGAACTCGGCAAACCCGGCCAACCGGTCAGCCTGGGTCAACACCAGATACACCGGCACATCCACATGCAGCGTCTGCTGGATATCCTGCAAGCGACTGTGTACCTGACGTGCATGAAGCTCCAGGTCGTGCTCATTGCTTCCCAGCAGCGTATCCACCGAGAGCGTCACCACCACGCCGTTCAAAGGGCGCACCCGGCGCCGCGACCGGAGCAGGCCGAGCAACGTCGACCAGCCCGCTGCGTCCACGGCGTGGTCTGGCTGGGTCAGGTAGCGCCCCGTGGTCTCTACCAGAACGGCTTCGTCGGCGAAATACCATTCACAAAAGGCGGTTGCGGCCGGGGGTATTGCTTCGACCCGATCAAGCGGAAATTGCAAGCCGCTGGCGGCCAACAATCGGGTCTTACCACTGCCGTGCTGCCCGATCAACAAGTACCAGGGCAACTCGTTACGCCAACGCTCGCCGCGCTCACCGTAGCGGCGAGACGTTTTCAGGGTCTGCAGCGCCTCCTTGAACCGCCACCGGACCTGTTTCCGTTCGTCGTTGACCAGGTCTTGGCGCTGGTAACGCGCCTGATGTTCAGGCTGCTTGAATCGCGCACCGCGACGCGCGTCGACGACGACCATCGCCAACCCCCACAGCAGGAACAAACCACTCACGGTGAGCAAGCGCGCCGTCGCGCCTTGCCAGAACCGGTGGTCGTCCACCGCCAGCAGCGGTCCGAAAAACCACACCAGCAGCGCAATGGAAAGCACCAGCAACAGGCTCCAGAGCCAAATTTTGCGCAGCATAGTGCCCGCGCCCTTGAAGAATGCGTTCATTCATTGCTCTCTGCGTTACAAGGGCGTCTGAGCCTGGTCCGACGCCAAAGGTTGGAAAAGTTGCATTAACGTCATGCGTTCGTTGCCAAGTACCCAGGCAAATCCCAGGTACATCGCCAGCACACAGGCCAGCCCCACCACTGCCACCCATGGGGCGGAAAGGTTGCCTATCCGAGACTGGGGTTTCTGCCCTGTACCGGGTGGTGCAGTCACTGAAAGTCGGTCGCCGCGTACATGTCTGATCTGTCGGTAAAGGGCATCACTGACCGCTTCAAGCTGAGCCACGCCCCGCTCCATCACGCGGTATTTACCTTCGAACCCCATCGACAGGCACAGGTACATCAATTCGAGCATGGCCACGTGTTTGACGGGATCACGCGATAGCCTCTCCAGTAACAGGAAGACCTTCTCGCCACCGAAGGTTTCATTATGAAATCGACTCAGCAGGCTGGTCCTCGACCAATCGCTACGGCTGCCCCACGCCGTGGTCACCACCGCCTCGTCAATCACACTGCACAACACATACCGCGCAGACATCACCTGCGCCGCCTCGACACCCTGGTGCAAGGCGTGTGTTTCAAACGTCGAGATGCCCGATGAAAAACGATCATTGAGGGCCTGCAGGTTTTCACGCCCCGAACTTGTCTTGAGCAAGACAACCTGCGCCAGCAGTTCCCACGCCGCTGCTACCAAGGGGTTGGCCCCCAGGTTGAAGGTAAGTGAGCCCTGTAGCCGGGCGGTGTAAATCATGCGGTCTTCCAGTTGCTCGAACCGCGGCGGCAGCGGAAAATCCGTCACCGCGCCCTGCGCCGGACCGAACCCCTCACGGTCAAGCAACACGGTTTTTTCGTCCTGCGCGTACTCACTGTTCATCGTCATGGCGTTCAGTTCCTGATGGCCCAGAAGTTGAGTTCCAGCTCGGCAAACTCGCCGCTGGCATGGAAGGCAAAACCACCCGACTGCTCCAACTGGGTAATGTCGCGGGCACTGAGTTCGAGCATGAAATAGGTCTTGCCGGCGTGGAACGGAATCTGTCGCGGAGCTACCGGCAGAGGCCTGACCTTGATGCCGGCAAGATGCAGGTTGACCAGCTCGCGGATGCGCTCCACGGTGCCGATTTTCAAGTGTGCCGGCAGCCGATGGCGCAGCTCTTCCGAATCACATTGGGCGGTTGCCGCCAGAATGAAGGTCGCTGTACCCAGCAATTTCAGATCGCTAACCGGGCACACCAGCACGCCGTATTGGCGCGGTTGCAGGGTCAGTTCGAGCGCATGTTGTTCGAGCACCAGCGACAGCACCGTGCGAATGCCGCCCATCAGTCCACGAAAGCTTGCCCCCTGGTCGCCATGCACGTAAGGCACTACCGATTGCACACGCTTGTTGTCGATGGCAAATGTCGACAGCTCGCCAAGGATCGACAGCAACTCCCGGTACAATGCCTCTGGACGAACCTGGCTCTGGCTCAAATAGTGGCGCAACGTCAACTCGGCACGGTTGATCAGTTGCAGCATCAACAAGTCGCCGACCTGCGCACCCGCCGATTTTCCCGCACCCTGGATGCGCTCGGCAATCGCATCACCGCGGGTTGCCAGCAGGCTGATGACTTCCTTGATGCACGACGCCACATAGCCAGTGCCCTGAAGGAAGACAAACGTCGGTACAAAATCCGTGTCCAGCTTCACGCCGCCGTCGCGGGTCGACTCCAGCACTTGGGCAACCTGAAGCTTCACGTAGAAGGGATCACTGGAATGTTCGCCCACTAACAGGCGCAGGTCCGGGCGCGCGCAGTTGATCTGGCAGCGGGAATCAGCACCGGCGTTGGAATCGCCGATCTGCGTTTCCCACGCCACGTAGCGTGCCAATACATCGCTTTGCTCCTGCCTGCGCGCGTCAATCTGATGCTCGGTTGCCAGCGGCAACGCCAGGTATATGGCTTGCGGGCCTGCGTTGACAGGCACCTGCAGCACCAAGGGTTCCATCGTACCGCTCAGCTCGAACAGACTGCCGTCCGGCAATACCCCGCTGGCCTGGTTGACAACCACCTTGCCCAGGCTCAGGTACTGTACGTCGACCTCAAGGGTCAGGAACCCCCAAGTGTCACTGCCCAGCAGGCGAGTACGGTTGAGCTGCTGGTGGAAGTAACGATCGCTGTGCTGCAAATGCTGGGGCCGCAGGAGCATGCCTTCCTGCCATATGACGTTATGGACCTGCATCTCAATCCTCCGTCTTGCGGGTTGCAGAGGTATCGATGCGAACACCTGTGTGGTCCAGCACCAGGTCGGCACGCGTCAGTTGCTCGGAAGCGACAGGCAGTACCAGCCGCCATTGCACATGGGGCAGATCGCGGTACGCCGCCAGCACGCCTACATAGCGGGTTTGCGGCTCGACACTGAGCTTGAGCGCAAGCCGATCACCAGGGCGCATCTCCAGCTCTTCGCTGCTGATCCAATCCTTGGGCAGCGTCTGTTCGGCCCGCGCATAGAGGCTGAAGAAATCGGCATTCTCGAAGGCCACGGGGTGCCGCAGTTCAAGCAGGCGCACGACCACTGGCGAGGGACGCCCATGAAGGTCCGGGTTGACCTCGTCGCTGGCCGTCACTGTCAGGTCCAGCTTGGTCAGGGTCGAAAAAGGTGAAAGGCTGCTGCAACCGACCAGCAGGCACAGCGCTAACAACAATGATGCAGCGGTGGTTCGATACATGGACATTATCCCGGGTACACAGTGTGCAATAGGGAGACCAGGCGCACCTGCTCCTCGTAGGCTTTGGTAAAGTCACTGCGCAAAAGCTGCTCGCCCAGGTCGGCCTCGTCATTCAGTCGGCGGTAATGACGCTGGTACGCCCGCCAATGGCCGCCGTCGGTAAGGATGCGTCGCGGGTTGCCCTCGCGTTCGAAGCACAACAACAGATGGCCTGGCGCAAAAGCCGCCAGTGCACTGCGCATCGCAGCACGACACGCTACTACCAGGGCCAGTTGATGGACTTGCAACTCCCGGCAGACCTCGGCGACCGCCAGCCCGGCAGGCAGCTGGCCCGACTCGCCAGCCCCCAGCAACGATGCCAACGTCGCTTGGGTATCGGCGCCATCCTTCAAGGGGTTATGCGCCCTGGGCGTCGGGGTGCTCCAACCCAGGTTCACTTCACTGTTGAGCTCATCTCGGGTTCGAACGCATTGCTGCAACCCTTCGACTGCCTGCCTGAGCAAACCCGCCACCTGGATCGCCAGTGCCTCGCGCCCCGGCGTGTCGAGCGTTTCCAAGCGCATACCCAAAGCCTCGCCGAACTCTGACCAGAAGCCTGCCGAAGCTGCGGGTGCAAAGGGCTCGGGCAGTGGCGATCCCCCTTCCCTGGCAGGCTCAGCCCATTGAGGTACAACCAGGTGGTCGCGGTCCACGGCACCTTCACGCAACGGCTGGGCAGGCGACCGGGTTGACGTGTCCAACGCCTCGAGCTCTTGCGATGACTCAACGCGTCGTTGTTCCACCTCGAGTGCTTGAACGGGATCGAGCCCCAGAAACGCATCGCTGGGTATCGTGTCACTGCGAGCGAATCGAGGCTGCTCATCCCGCAGCAATCGGGCACGAATCTCCATCGATCCCAATCGGTACACATCGCCTTCATTGATCAGTCGCGCTTGCCCTTTGCGCAGCTGCTCCACACTGCCTGACACACCAATCCCATTGCTGCTGATATCCGTCAGAAAGTAGCGGCCGTCGCGGAAACTCACCAAAGCATGGTGGCTGGAGATCAGTCGCTGAGCGTCGGGAATGATCCAGTCACATCCCAGCCCTCGGCCGATCACGCCACCAACACAGTCAAATAGCTTGCGCGCGGGCGCTGCACCGCTCGCGTTGTCACATACTTCAAACACTAATTGCATGGCGGGACTCTCCCTGTTCAATGGCCGCGACGGGACGCCTGTGGATCACCCAACGGTCGGTAGTCAGCATCATCAAAAACATAATTGGCGTTACAGCCACCCAGCAAACACAGCACAAGCGCCAACGCTTGCCACGGACGAAAAAGCATCAGGTATCTCCCAGGAAAAAGCTGACCGGACTCACGCACTTCAACGCCCCTCGCGGACTTCGCCCAAGGGGATCTTCAAGTGCGCAAGTCGGTACAGCAGTGTGCGACGTGCGACCCCCAACTCACGGGCGGTACGGGTGCGGTTGCCACGGTTCTTGTGTAGGCAGTCGATCAGGAACACCCGCTCTACCCGCTCCAGCCGTTGGCGCAAGGTTGCGTCGTCTGCGCCAGTGGCCGTCACGGGCGCCAACGACAGGTGCGTCGGCAGGATCACGCCGTCGTCACACAGCAGCACCGCACGCTCCACCAGGCATTTGAGTTCTCGTACATTGCCGGGGAAAGCATGGCTCGACAGTCGATCCAATGCCGCGCTTGACCACTCCACGGGTAGACGACCCAGAGCAATACACGCCTTGTATGCAAAGTGCCGCGCCAACAGCAGCACATCGCCGTCCCGCTCACGCAGGGGCGGAAGCTCAATGGGAAACTGTGCCAGGCGGTAATAGAGGTCTTCGCGAAAACTGCCCTGGGCCACCATCGCGGCGAGGTCGCGATGGGTCGCGGCGATAATGCGAACATCGACTTTGTGTGCCGCACTGGCACCCAATGGGCGAATTTCGCCTTCCTGCAAAACCCGCAGCAACTTGGCCTGCAACGACAGCGGCATATCGCCGATCTCGTCGAGAAGCAAAGTGCCGCCGTCGGCGGTATCAAACAAGCCTGCGTGATTGCGTTCGGCCCCGGTGAAAGCACCTTTTCGATAGCCGAACAGCTCACTTTCCAGCAGCCCCTCGGGAAACGCCGCACAGTTCTGCACCACGAACGCTTTGCCGCTGCGTGGCCCGGCAGAATGAATGGCCCGCGCCACCACTTCCTTGCCGGTGCCCGTCTCGCCGCGCAGCAGCACGGTATAGGGGGTATGCAAAACCTTTCCGATCAGGCGGCAAGTCTCATCCATGACCGAGCTGTTGCCAATCAAGCCAAACGCTGCACGGGGCACCTGCGTTTCAACCTCGGGATGAACGACATTGCGCACGGGGCGCATACGCCGCAGCAATGCCAGTTGCATCAAGGCAAAGCTGCCGAGCTGGCCCAGTGAGGCGGCGTAGTTCTGCAAGGGGTTCGGGCGCTGGCTGGCGTACAGCAATATGCCAGCGATGGTCTTCTGCCGACTGAACAACGGCACACATGACAACGCGTGCCAAGGCGTCGCCATTGCCGGTAGAAAACCGCTTTCGTACAGGCTGTTTGTCAGGTCGTCCAGGCTGAGGGCGCTGCGATGACTCAACACATAGTGCAGCACCTGTTCATGCTGAAAGTCCGCGCCGCACACCAGGGCGCTGGGAGTCAGCGCCCCGGGCAAATGCTGGGCAATCAGATCAAGCCTGCCAGAGACCTCGTCGCGCCAATACAATTGGCTGAGTTCGCACTGGCTCAGTTGTGCCGCCGCCGCCACACAGAGGTCGGGCAGGCTGGCCTCGTCGTCATCAATGCCGATACGGGTGAACCAGGCCAGCAGCGCATCAGCGTAAGCCAGGGGATGGGGCAACTGGGTAAACAGGTTGTCCATCATTGGCTGAACTCGCAGCTTGGTTCGCCGTTACCATCCAGGCCGGCATGCACATACGCCAGGGGCTCGCCACTGGCCATGGCGTCAAGCAGCCGGTCAACCACCGGCGGCAGCAAGTGGGTCTCGACCCATTGATCGATGTACCGCGCACCGCTGTCACTGCTCGCACAACGCTCAGCCATGTGCACCACCAGCTCAGGCGTATAGCTGAACGCAAGCTTGCGCAGTTGCAACCGTTGCCCGAAGCGGTCCAGCTTGAGCCTGGCCATGTCATGCAGAATCTCACCCGTGATCGGGTAATACGGCACAACGCGCATCCGGGCCAGCAGCGCGGGCTTGAAGTGATCGCGCAACAGTGGGCGAACAGCCTCTTGCAGTACCTGGACATCGGGCCTACGCCCGTCTGCGCATAATTCGCCGATACACTCGCTGCCGAGGTTGGAGGTCATCAGGATCAGCGTGTTGCGAAAGTCGATTTCCCGCCCCTCTCCGTCATTGGCCATCCCCTTGTCGAAAATCTGATAGAACAGGTTCAGCACTTCCGGGTCGGCCTTCTCGACTTCATCGAGCAGCACGACCGAATAGGGACGTTGGCGCACGGCCTCCGTCAACACCCCGCCCTCGCCGTACCCCACATAACCGGGCGGCGCGCCAATCAGCCGCGACAGCGCGTGTTTTTCCTGGAACTCCGACATATTGAGCGTGGTGACAAAACGCTCGCCGCCATACAGCAGGTCGCCAAGCGCCAGCGCCGTCTCGGTCTTGCCCACACCGCTCGGGCCAACCAGCAGGAATACGCCAACCGGGGCGTCGGCCCTGTCAAGCCCGGCAGCCACGGCGCGCTGATTGCGATCAAGAGCCTGCACTGCCTGCTCCTGGCCGAGGATTCGCGAGCGTAGCGCATCGGCAAAACCCAAGACTCTTGCACTGCTCTCCAGGGCCAGTTGCTCGACCGGGACACCGGTCCAGGCACTGATGACCTGTGCGACAAGCCGTGGGCACACCTGTTGGTCCAACGCGCGCTCTTCTAGCCAGCGGTGCTCCAGGTCTTGAACCTCCCCCTCCACCGCCTCCATCCGCAGGTTCAGCGCGAGCAAGGCGGGTTCATCCACCGGCAGCCCTGAGTTCCTGTCCCGGCTCAGCGCCTGACGCTGGCGCGCGCCTTGCGTTTGCTCTGCGTACCGGCGTTGCAATGCCTCGGGCGCCGTATCCCGGTTGGTGCGTACGCGGGCACATGCGGTATCCAGCACGTCCACCGCCTTGTCGGGCAACTGGCGCCCGGCCAGGTAGCGCGCGCTCATTTGCGCCGCCGCGACCACCGCATCGTCACGCACATAGACACCGTGGCTGCGCTCATACACCGGAACCAGTCCACGCAGGATCGAGACGGCCTGTTCAACGCTGGGCTCGCAGACCTGCACGGGCTGGAAACGCCGCGCCAAAGCCGGGTCTTTTTCGAAGTATTTCTTGTACTCCGACCACGTAGTGGCGGCAATCGTGCGCAGCTCACCCCTGGCCAGTGCCGGCTTGAGCAGGTTGGCGGCATCTGACGCACCCGCCTGGGCTCCTGCCCCCACCAATGTGTGCGCCTCGTCGATAAACAGGATTACAGGTTTTGCTGAAAGCTTGGCCTCATCGATCACCCCCTTGAGTCGCCGTTCGAATTCGCCCTTGATGCCGGCGCCCGCCTGCAGCAGCCCCATGTCCAGGGTCAGGAGCCGGACATTCTTGAGCGGCTCCGGGACCTGGGCGCTGGCGACCAGCAGGGCAACGCCCTCAACCACCGCGGTTTTACCCACTCCGGCTTCACCCACGAGGATCGGATTGTTCTTGCGTCGGCGCATCAGTATGTCGATCAGTTGGCGGATCTCCGCGTCACGGCACAGCACCGGGTCGATACGCCCTTCGTGGGCCTGGCGGGTCAGGTCGTGGGTAAAGCGCTCCAGTAACGACTCGCCGCTCGGCGCAAGGCTGCTTTCAAGCGCCTGGCTCAACAGAAAATCAAGCACACGCTGGGCGTCCAACCTGCTCAACAAAGCCTGGTAACCACTGCCGGCGTGCTGTAACGGATGACGCAACAGCGCCAGCAACAGCGCGCCGTGATCAACTTCGGTTTGCCGCAGCTCCAGATGGGCAACCATCAAGGCTTGTTGCAGCCATTGGACGAGGGCGTGGGCAAACACCGGATTGCGCGACGCGCTCGCCTGCGCCTTCGGTTGCAATATTGCATGCAGCTCGCCGACCTCGACACCCGCATCCACCAACGCCCGTACCAACAGGCTGTCGTGATGTTCAAGCAGCGCCAGCAGCAAGTCTTCCACCAACACTTCACTGCCGCCCCGCGTCACACAGCGCTCGGCTGAGCGCTCAAGGTCACGCCGGACCTCGGCGGTCAACGTCTGGATAAGTTGTTGCAGATCCATATTCATCATAATGATTCATCCCTCACAAACGTTGCTGGGTACAATGACCACTCCGTCAGCACACTCATGCGCCAGCCAACTGGTCCAGCCGAGACGACAGACATTGCGTTCGCCAATGTGCAACGGCCTGATTTCATCCTTGGCCAGCACCAGGCGCAGGTCATATTCCAAAGGATCGCGTGCCGTCAGGCGTACCAACGAACACAGCAGCGGGTAGTCCACGCCGGTAGGCAGGAATGCATGAAATCGCTGCCAGCCCAGGCCTTTCACATGCACCCTGAACTTGCCGCTGCGGTCGGCGACCCGGCTTCCAAATACCTGATCCTGGCCTAGCAGACTGTTTGCCACGCCGAGCCGATTTCGCTGTGGGCCGGCAATCAACACCGAGCGTTCGACCCATTGCTCGATAAACAGCGGGTGATGCTTGAAGTAGTAACGCAACACCGTCTCGATCATGGCTGCCGAATGCGCACGCAGGCCAAGCAACCCCAGATAGGGCAACAACCGTTTGCAGTCCAATGGCGTGGCACTGCGAATCTGCCGCCCTCTCAACCCGATCACCGCAAACAGCTGATCGGAAAAGGCATCGCGCGCCCCGGCCTGGAAACACACGCGGTAGCGGTATTTGCGCCAGATCGGCAGCATCAATCGCTGTAATCGGTGATGAAACAGATCCAGGAAATCTCGGGTGGTCTTACCGCTCACCCCATCAGCAAACGCTTGCTCACCGTAAAACGCTGGCAATGGCGACCCGGCGCCACACAAGCCCAGCACGTTAAGGCGCAGACGTGCGCGCAACTGACCGTGCTCAACAAAAAACTCAACCCGGTCAATATCGTGGCCAGGGAAACCAAGCCCAGGGTTGGCCTGGAACTCCAGCTGGTCGTACAACGCGTCCTCATCCAGTGACGGATGCGCGTCACGCAGACGTTTGATCACCTGCAAGACTGCCTGGAACAGCGAGTACTCGCGGATGATGCGGGACAGTTTGGTCAAAGCAGGGGCTGCTGGCCCATCCGTGGTGGCCATAGATACACGTCTCCTTGTGTGCTGATGACTCGCAGTTCGTGGTAGGCATTGAGGCTGGCGTAGAGCGAAAAAAACTCATTGAGCACCGACGCGAACACAAAGACTTCGCCCTGGCCCAGGAAGCCTTGGGAGTCGATCGTCAGATCGATCCGCAACCCCCGAACCGGCAGGCCACGGTTGAGTCGGTCGACGGCCGTGTGCTCGACCGAGCGCAACGCGCCCAGCCGTTTATGGCTGACCTTTTGCGCCTGGCGGTCGTGATAGCGCGGCAGGTCGTAGGTTTCGAGGATCATCCTCAAGGCATTGATGTCGCTCAAAGACAGGTAGTTAAGCGACATGTTGCTAATAAGCCGCCAGAGAAAATCGTGGTCCAGAGGCGGTGAATAACTGGTGGTCGGCACACAGATATTACGAAACGACAACCCTTGTGGTGTCTGCTCGCAAGGCTGGTTGATCGCCCCTATTGGCAGCAGCCGAGGCATATTGTGGTTGGTGCAGGTCAGCTCAACCGAGAGGGTCTGTCGATTTACCGCCAGGCCATTATTGAATCCCAACCAAGTATCGAACCCGGCATGCTGCGCCGATGAACGTTGGCGAATGCTGTAGCTGGGGGCACCTGTCGATACGTGCGTATCCCCATCGTGCTCAAAAGACTCGAATGGCACATACGTCTGATATCCCAAACCGCCTGGGTGCCACCCCGTAACGCTGTCTACGGAAAATACGCTGGCGTTTTCCCGCGAGTACTCTCCAGGTATCAACAGGTATTCATCCTGTTTGCCGTCCATACGAATCGGCACTGCATCATGATTGAACAAGTTGACGATCGGGGTGCAGTAAAGCTTCACGTTGTCCAGGGTGGGGGCCTGGGTTTCACGCAATGGGTTTCGCAGCTCGAAGCGCAACACCAACCCACCCACCTGCTTGAGCTGCTCAGGGGGCAAGCTGCGCAGCACACCGAGCCCTGCCACATCGACAAACAGGTATTTGTCAGGAAAGGCAAAATATTCTTGCAGATGGCGATAACCGCGAAAGCTGTTCATCGGGAAGGGAATCAACGCCTCTTCCTCGCTGAACCCGACCGGGCGTACCTGGTCGGCGCCAACTCGCAGCGCGAGCGCCTGTCCATCCGTGCCGATGACCGGCAGGCCATCACGGCCGAAGGGCAACAACTCTATCCCCTCAAGGTGACGTAACAGACTCAGGTATAACCCCTGGCCTATGTAGCGATCTCCGGCCAGGTGCAGGCGCAGTTCGTTGATCGTCAGCTCAGCGAAATGACCCTCGGCACTCATCTCCAGGCGTAGGCTCAACAGTGCCCGCTCCCCTTGCACGCTGTAGTCCAGCGTGCTCAGTTGCAATGGCAGCACCTGCGTGGCGTAACAGGTGCGGAACCGGCAGCGCTCACCCTCGATGTCAGCACTCTCGACCTGCGTATCGCGAGCGACGAGCACGCCAGGGCTTGCACGCTTCAAAGGATCAAATTGCAGAATGCTGAATGCGGGCATCGGCCGCATGTAGTTGGGCCACAACAAATGCATCAAGGAGTGGGTCAGCTCAGGCAGTTCGTCATCCAGTTTCTGACGCAAGCGACCGGTAAGAAAAGCGAAGCCTTCCAGCAGCCTTTCCACGTCAGGGTCCTGACCCGGTTGAGCAAGAAACGGCGCAAGCGCGGGGTTGCGCTCAGAGAAACGTCGCCCAAGGTGACGCAATGCACTGAGCTCACTTTGGTAATAACGATCAAAGGACATCCGGCAACACCTCGGCGCGGCCAGTGCCACATAGCCGTGCAGTAAACACCACAGGTTGCTTGACACCTTCCACCGTCAGCGTCGCCTCAATGACGAACGCCTGGGCCAAGGGGTCGTGATCCCGAGGCAGCGCCGTGACCCGCACATGCTTCAAGCGCGGCTCGTAAGCTCGGATAAATCGCTCGATCAGCAACCGCGACTGGCTCAGTGATTCATGCAGGCTTCGGTTCATGTCATTGAGGTCGGGCAGGCCATAATCGGGCAACGTTTGAACGCTGCCCGCACGGATGCTGAGCATCTTCCCCAAGTGGGCCGCGACGGACGCCACGCCACATGCAGGGCTGTTCGCCGGACGTTCGAGGCGCTCGAACAGGCTTTGGTTGCGAATCATGCCTTGGCCCCCGCTCATTCTTTATCGAGCTTGCCAACGAGGGACAGCGTGAAATCGGCCCCCATGTACTTGAAGTGCGGTCGCACACTCAGGTTCACGCGGTACCAGCCCGGCTCGCCCTCGACGTCATTGACAACGATGCGGGCTGCCCGCAGCGGACGTCGCCCGCGCACCTCGGCACTTGGGTTTTCCTGGTCGGCAACGTACTGACGAATCCATTTGTTAAGCTCCAGCTCCAGGTCGGTACGCTCCTTCCACGAACCGAGTTGTTCACGCTGCAACACCTTGAGGTAATGGGCCAGACGGTTGACCACCATCATGTAAGGCAACTGGGTGCCCAGGCGATAATTCAACTCGGCTTCCTTGCCCTCTGCGCTGATACCGAAGTGTTTGGGCTTCTGCACCGAGCTGGCGGAGAAGAACGCGGCATTGTCACTGCCCTTGCGCATCGTCAAGGCAATGAAGCCCTCTTGGGCGAGTTCATATTCACGGCGGTCGGACACCAACACTTCGGTAGGGATCTTGGTTTCGATTTCGCCCATGCTGTGAAAGTGATGCAAAGGCAAGTCTTCCACCGCCCCGCCACTTTGTGGGCCGATGATATTGGGGCACCAGCGATAGCGCGCGAAACTGTCGGTCAGGCGTGTAGCGAAAGCGTACGCGGTATTGCCCCACAGGTAGTGCTCATGGCTGTTCACCACGTTTTCCTGATAGGCAAAGGTCTTGACCGGGCACTCCAGAGGGTCATAGGGCGTGCGCAGCAGAAAACGCGGCACCGTCAGCCCGATATAGCGAGCGTCCTCGCTCTGCCGAAAGCTTTGCCACTTGGCAAACTGCGGGCCTTCAAAATGGTCGCTCAAATCCTTGAGGTCAGGCAGGCCGGTAAAGCTCTCCAACCCGAAAAAACCCGGCCCCGCCGCAGCAATAAACGGCGCATGGGCCATGCACGCGACACTCGAGGCGTATTGCATCAATTTCACATCAGGCGCGCTGGGGGAAAGAAAGTAGTTGGCGATGATCGCGCCCACAGGCTGACCACCGAACTGGCCGTATTCAGCACTGTAGATATGTTTGTACAACCCGGACTGGGTGACTTCCGGTGAGTCTTCGAAGTCATCCAGCAGGTCTTGCAGGGAGACATTGAGCAATTCGATCTTGATGTTTTCACGGAAATTGGTGCGATCAACCAGCATCTGCAAACCTTTCCAGGAGGCCTCCAATGCCTGGAAGGCCGGGTGATGCAAAATCTCATCCATTTGCAAGCTGAGCTTGGTGTCGATCTCGGCAATCATCCGGTCGACCAGCCGCTTCTTGACGGGCTCACCGCTGTTCTGCGGCTTGATCAGTTCTTCGATAAATGCCGAAACACCGCGCTTGGCAATGCTGTACGCCTCGTCGTCTGCGCTCAGTAAGGTCTGGGCGATGATGTTGTCGAGAATGCTGTATTCGTCGGCGGATTGTGCCGGCAACGTATTGTGTTGGATGGTCATGGTGCCAGTGTCCTTTTACTGAAATGTCAGGCGGTGGGGCTGTTCAGCCCCAGTTCCGCCAATACCAGGGCGCGCGACTCGTCATCCGCCAAGGCCTGCTCGATGGCTCTGCGAAAGCTGGGTGTATTACCCAGCGGCCCTTTGAGCGCCATCAGCGCCTCGCGCAGTGCCATCAGCTTTTGCAGCTCGGGAATCTGCTCTACCAGGTTGGCGGGGTTGAAATCCTTCATGGAATTGATGCGCACCTGAATGGCCAACTCCTCAACCTCAGCGTCTTCCTGGAGACGGTTCGGGACGTTCAGTGTCAGGCTCAGCGCCTGCTTGGCCAGCACGTCATTCAGGGTGTTCTTGTCGAGTGCGATGGGCTTGCGATCTTCAAGCTTGCGCATATCCTCACGCTGGGTGAAGTCGCCAAGTACCAATAGCTTCAACGGCAGTTCGACTTCCTCCTGTGCCCCGCCGATAGCGGGTTTGAAGGTAATGTTGACGCGTTCCTTGGGTGCTACCGAACCGTCTTTGGCCATGGTGTGTCTCCTTGTTCGAGTGGCTCGAAAGCCTATTCAAGTACCGCTTCAAGATCGAAGAGGCACAGCCTGCGATGGGTCTCTTCCTTGCGCTCGCGCACGGCGTGGTTTTGGGGCAACAAGTCGCAGCAGCGGTGCAGTAACTGGGTGACCTGAAGCGCCAGTTCCGGCTCCCAACGTTCCAGCCCCGAGCGTTGCAGCTCGTGGTCCAGCTGTTCGAGCTGGATCTTCGCCAACTCATGTTTGCCCGCCTGCACACACAACTGCGCCTGGGCGAGGCGCCAATGAAAACGCGCACGCTCGCTGCGAGCGGCGTGCATGCCCTGAGTGAGCGCGTGCATCGCCGTCTTGAGTCCGTCCTTCCGCAATCTGGGCATTGCGTCCTGCAAGGCGACTGCCCAGGGCTGGGCATCGCCCTCCACCACCAATGCCGGTGATGCGGGCCTGTACAAATGCCGGGCAACCTGGTGCGCAATCCAATCGCGGGTGATGGCGTCGGCAAACGGGACGCCATCGTGAAAGCGAAACTCAGGCAAGTCGGGCAAGCGTTGCAGCAACAAGGCCACGCTCACTTCAAGCTCGGTCATGGCTAAGTCAGCCTGGAGGGCCTCCAGGCACTGCCAGACTTTGTACAGCCCGTCGAACCAGAACAATGCACCGGCAAGACTGGCCTCGAGCTCTAGCAGCAAGTCGGCGTACTGGCCTTGGGCAAGGCGCTCCTGGTAACGCTTGAGCTTGTCGGGAGCAGGCCCGCGCAAGGCTGTGACCCGCTCGTTGTCAGCATCTGGATAGCTGACAAGCGTCAGCCATGCGAGTGTTCGGTTAAGGCGTAGCGCACGCAGGTCGGTGGCATTCTGGCGCAGCCACCAGCCGCACAGGGGACGGGCCTGCTCCTGCAACGCGCGCAACAATTTGTGGGCGTCTTTTTCGTTATCTACCACCGGCTCAGGCTTCAGCAATTGGGTAGCCACCTGTTTGACCTGGGCAATCACCCCGCCCACCGTCGATACCTCAGGATCATCCTGCCCAGCGTGTTCCAACCGCCCCGCCAATTGCCGGCGAATCGGCAGCAACATGGGCGCATCATCCACCAGATACCTGGCCCATAGCTCATCCAGACACACCAGGTGTTCAAGCAGCGACTGGAAGAGCGGCTTCTGGCCCTGCAGTGAAAGGCTGTGCGTAAACAGGGGTTCAAGGCGCGAAACCAACCAAGTGAGTGCTGCGCCACGGGTGCGTTTTTTTTCGGGGTAGACCGAAGACCAATACTGCTCGCAGAGACAGCGAAGCATCCCCAGGCCAGCCAGCAAACCGGGAAAAGAATCACGCTGGTGCAACGCCCAGGTCAGCCAGACCGCTACCCGCAGATCCTTGGATTGCTGGCGTAAAACTAACTCGCCGAGTTCCAGGACTTTATGCCAGTCGGGCTGGCCGGTGCCGTGTATCGATTGTGCCTTGTCGAGCTCAGATTCCAATACTTCATATTCGCTTGAAAAACGTATATCGCCGCCTGCAAAACTGGTTTGCGAGCAGGGAGAGCGTGCAAGTTCAAGGTAGTAACCATACAGTTTGTCTGAATAAGACATTTGGCACCGCGCACAACTACACAAGGCAAAAAAAAAAGACAAACTCAGCACAATTAACTTGCACATCAGCGTGCCATCTAACCTTCGTTCCACTGCCGACGAAGTTCGCAAACCTTAGCCACACCCAATACATTCAGCAAGCAACGGAAGCAAACTTAAGAAAGTTCCTACAAACGCCACACATCCCGGCATGCGCAGCATTTTGCGCAGTTAAATACGCGTTGCGGACTCAATTTCTCTGCCAGCACTGGAAGAGTCATAACGAAGCCTATGAGCAACTAAGTGCGCACCGTTGCGCAAACAAAATCACCAATAAGCAATAAATAAGTGACCGCCCATGTACGAAACCCACGCCTTACCACACCAACTTATTGGTTTTATTAGACTGACTACTTTCCGGCACGCTTCTTGTTATAGGTGTTTGCCCGGCCAGCATACTTGCCGGCTGGAACTACCTTATCAATCAGGCAAGGAAACCAATCATGCCAACACCCGCCTATCTTTCTATCACCGGCGTCAAACAGGGTTTGATCACGGCAGGCACATTTACTCAGGACTCGGTAGGCAACATTTATCAAGAGGGCCATGAAGACCAGATCCTGGTCCAGGCTTTTTCTCATCAGGTGATCATTCCTCGCGACCCGCAGTCGGGTCAGCCAACCGGCCAGAGGGTTCACAAGCCGTTGATGATCACCAAGGTTTTCGATAAGTCATCGCCCTTGCTGTTCAGTGCGCTGACCAGCGGCGAAGAGGTCAAGTGCCGATTGGAATGGCTGCGTACCTCATCGGCCGGGACCCAGGAGCACTACTTCACGATTGAACTGGAGGGCGCGACCATCGTGGATATCCAGTCACGCATGCCGAACTGCCAGGACCCGGTCAATGCGCATTTCACGCACCTGGAGGATGTGCACTTCACTTATCGCAAGATTGTGTGGACCCACGAAGTGTCCGGCACCTCCGGCTCGGATGACTGGCGCAGCCCGGTAGCAGGCTAAACCCGCCCAGCGCGGAATCAGCGACCATGGACGGCCGCTGTTTCCGCCAGCCGTCTACACCATCGCCAGCGGGTGCTTGCGCTTGGGCGCGCCGAATACACGGTCGATGGCGTCCAGGTCGTGTTCGTCCAGCACCAGATTGGCAGCTGCCGCATTGAGCCTTACGTGCTCGGGGGTTACGGCCTTGGGGATGGCGATCACGCCTTGCTGGCGCAACACCCAGGCCAGGGAAACCTGGGCGGGTGTGACCTCGTGGCGGCGGGCGATCTGTTTGAGGGTGGGGCTGGACAGCAGCTCCCCGCCTTGGGCAATCGGGCAGTACGCCATCAACGGCAAATGGTGTTGTTGCCACCAGGGCAGCAGGTCGAATTCGATGCCGCGCTCTTCGATGTTGTAGAGCACCTGGTTGGTGGCGCAGTTGGGCGAGGCCAGTTCCTGCAGGTCGGCCACATCGAAATTGGACACGCCCCAACGCCCGATCTTGCCGGCCTCGCGCAGGCGTTCGAAGGCTTCGACGGTTTCTTCAAGGGGGTACTGGCCACGCCAGTGCAGCAGGTATAAGTCAATGTAGTCAGTGCCCAGGCGCTGCAGGCTGGCTTCACAGGCGCGGGGCACGCCTTTTTGGCTGGCGTTGTGCGGGTAGACCTTGCTCACGAGGAACACCTGGTCACGCCTGCCGCGAATGGCTTCGCCGACGACTGTTTCGGCGCCGCCCTCACCGTACATTTCGGCGGTATCGATCAGGCTCATGCCCTCGTCGATCCCCAGTTGCAAGGCCGCGACTTCGGCGCGCTGCTGGTCCGGGTTTTCGCCCATGCGCCAGGTGCCCTGGCCGATGATAGGGACGGGAACGCCGGCCAGATCGATAGTACGCATACAACCTCCTGATGAGTTCGCGGGTTAACAGTGTGGCATTGACCGGACAAAAGGGTTCAATCGAAGTATGGTTGGCCCCTGCCAAGTCGCCAGGAAGGACCTGCAATGCTGTTTGTCGTGATGCTCGGGGGCAAGCACCCCAGGGCAAAAATTGAAGTGCACGATGTGGTGTTCGCTGCGGCGGATACGCTGGAGGCCACTTACGCACAATTGCGTGAGGGCTGGTTTGGCAGCCCCAAGGGCGTGCATATCGATTCGTGGATGGCGGTAGACGGTGTGGACGGCTGGAAAGTCGAACTCAGCCACCTGGCGCCCCAGGCCGGCGCGCATCACCTGTACTTCATCAACCTGGGCGGTTATGAAGCCAACAGTTTTGGTGAGGCCCATCATTACCTGCTGGTGGTCGCACGGGACAAACGCGAGGCGACCGCCAAGGGCAAGCAGCAGATGCTGCGGCACTGGGCCCAGGCCCACACCGATGGGGTGCTGGATATCGACGATTGCCTGCCGATCGACCTGGTGGACGGACGCTATTTGCACTTGGTGCAGGCGCCGCATCGGGCGATCGTGCAGCGCAACGACTATATCGTGCTGCCTTGAGCCAACGATCAAATAGCGGGAACTTTGCCGGGAAATAACCGCCTGAATCCGGTACGCTCACCGTTTTTACTCAAGGAGTTACTCCCCATGGCCAAAGCCACCGCCCGCCACATCCTCGTTTCCACTGAAGACAAGTGCAACGAACTCAAGGCCCAAATTGAAGGCGGCGCTGATTTCGCAGAAATCGCCAAAGCCAACTCCAGCTGCCCATCCAGCCGCGACGGCGGCAACCTGGGTTCGTTCGGTCCAGGCCAAATGGTTAAAGAATTCGACACGGTCGTATTCAGCGCCCCGGTCAACACCGTGCAAGGCCCGGTGAAAACCCAGTTCGGCTACCACCTGCTCGAAGTGACCAGCCGCCAGGACTGATACAGTCTGCGCTGATGCTATAAACAACGGCCCACCTTTTGGTGGGCCGTTGTGCATGTGATGACTGGCGACACTGATACCGTTAGCGTACAAATCTCTATTCTATTTACCCGGCATTCAAGGCTGACAATGCGATTGGCTTTTTCCAGACTGCTCAGTTCCTCCCTGGCCCTGCTGCTGGCCAGCACTGCCGTGATCGCGGCGCCCCAGCCGTCAATGACGGTGTACGGCGAACCGGCCAAGTACCCCGCCGGCTTTACCCATTTTGACTACGCCAATCCCGATGCGCCCAAGGGCGGCAGCCTGAGGCGCTCGGCATTGGAGATCGGACGCTTCGACCACGTGCTGCCCTATATCGATAAAGGCATCGGCGTGTCCCAGGTTGACGGCTGGCTGTATGCGCCCCTGGCCCAGCGCTCCCTGGATGAGCCCTACACCGTGTATGGCCTGGTCGCCGAGACGATGGAACGCGCCGATGATGGCCTGTCGTTGCGTTTCTACCTCAACCCCAAGGCGCGCTTCGCCGATGGCAAGCCGATCACCGCCGAAGACGTGCGCTACAGCTTTGACTTGCTGATGACCCAGGGCAGCCTGCGCTTTCGCACGCTGTTCGCCGACGTCAAGCACGTTGAGGTCGAAGGCCCGCGCCAGGTGCGTTTCGATTTCTCCAGCAATGAAAACCGCACCCTGCCCCTGGATATCGCCACCCTGCCGGTGTTCCCCGAGCATTGGTGGAAAACCCGCGACTTCGCCAATGGCGGCGGCTACGAAGCCCCCCTGGGCAGCGGCCCGTACAAGGTCGGCAAGATCGATTCCGGCAGTACCATCACCTTTACCCGTGACCCCGACTGGTGGGGCAAAGACTTGCCCGTCAGCCGCGGCCTGTACAACTTCGACCACTTGAGCCTGGAGTACTTCGGCGACACCGAGGTGGCGCGCCAGGTGCTGCGCGGCGGTGCCTACGACTTCAACCGTGAGTTCTCCGCCACGGGTTATTCCATCGGCTACAACGGCCCGGCCCTGGACGATGGCCGCCTGCAACGCGCGCACCTGGCCAAGGAAATGCCACAACCGGCCCAGGGTTATGTGTTCAACGTGCAAAAGCCGATGTTCAAGGACCGCCGCGTACGCCAGGCCCTGGCGATGCTGTGGGATTTCGAATGGGCCAACCGGCAGATGATGCGCAATATGTACATTCGCCAACAGAGCTTCTTTTCGAATAGCCCGCTGGCGGCTACCCAGTTACCGACAGAAGAGGAACTGGCGATTCTCGAACCCTTGCGCGGCCAGATACCTGACGAGGTGTTCACCCAGGTCTTCAAGGCGCCGGTCACCGACGGCAGCGGCATGATCCGTGACAAGCAGTTGCAAGCCCTCGCCCTGCTGCAAGACGCAGGCTGGAAGCCGGACGGCGACAAGCTGGTGAACGCCGAAGGCGAGCCGTTGGAGTTTACGTTCCTGAATGCCCAGAGTGGGCTTGAACGGCTGCTGTTGCCGTACAAGCGCAACCTGGCGCAGATCGGCATCACCTTGAATATCCGCCGTATCGATTCTTCCCAGTACGTCAACCGTGTGATGTCGCGGGACTACGACATGATCGTCACCGGTTTCCCGGTCACCACCTCACCGGGCATGGAGCTGTACAACTTTTTTGGCTCCGCTGCGGCGTTTGATCCTGGCGCGAATAACTACATGGTGCTCAAGGACCCCGCCGTCGACACCCTGATCAAGGGCCTGGTCAAGGCCGACACCCAGGCGCAGATGCTCACCTATGCCCATGCCCTGGACCGCGTGCTGCAATGGAATTACCTGTGGATCCCCAACTATTATCCGCCCGGTACCTCCGCCGCGTGGTGGAACCGTTTCGGTCGCCCGGCCATCGAGGCCAAGAATGACGAAGCCCTGGAAACCTGGTGGGAAATCAGCCCCACGCCGTTGACGAATGAGCAAATGAACGCCGAGTTGAAAAAACGCGGGGGTGCCCGCTGATGTTCGCCTATATCGTGAGGCGCCTGCTGCTGATCATCCCGACGCTGGTGATTATCCTGCTGGTCAATTTCGTGATCGTCCAGGCCGCGCCCGGCGGGCCGGTCGAACAAGCTATCGCGCACTTGCAAGGGATCGGCGGCGGCGCGGTCGGCGGCTCATCCGGCGAAGGTATCAGCAGCGGCTCGCGCGCCAGCCGGGGCCTGGACCCGAAACTGATCAAGGACATCGAAAAACAGTACGGCTTCGACAAACCCGCGCCCGAACGCCTGTGGCTGATGCTCAAGAGCTATGCCCAACTGGATTTCGGCAACAGCTTCTTTCGCGGCTCAACGGTGATCGACCTGATCCTGGAAAAAATGCCGGTCACCATTTCCCTAGGCTTGTGGGCCACGCTGATCACCTACCTGGTGTCGATCCCACTGGGGATTCGCAAGGCGGTGCGCCACGGCAGCAGTTTTGATGTGTGGAGCAGCACGGCGATTGTGATTGGCTACGCCATGCCGGCGTTTCTGTTCGCGATGTTTCTGATCGTAGTGTTCGCCGGTGGCACCTCGCTCAACTGGTTCCCGGTGCGCGGGCTGGTGTCGGAAAACTTCGAAGAGCTGAGCACCGTGGGCAAGATTGCCGATTATTTCTGGCACCTGGTGTTACCGGTCTCTGCATTGGTGATCGGTGGGTTCGCAACCCTGACCATCCTCACGAAGAATTCGTTTCTCAATGAAATTACCCGCCAATACGTGGTCACCGCGCGGGCCAAAGGCTTGAGCGAACGCCGCGTGCTGTATGGCCATGTGTTTCGCAACGCGATGCTGCTGGTGATCTCAGGGATTCCCCAGGCGTTTATCAGTGTGTTTTTCGCCGGTTCCTTGTTGATCGAAGTGATCTTTTCTTTGGATGGCTTGGGCCGCATGAGCTACGAAGCCGCGGTGTCCCGTGACTACCCGGTGGTGTTCGGCTCACTGTTTATCTTCACCTTGTTTGGCTTGCTGATAAAACTCATCGGCGACCTGTGCTACACGTTGGTGGACCCGCGTATCGACTTCGCCGCGAGGAACGCCTGATGCTTAATCTGTCTCCGGTGGCCCGTCGGCGCTTCGAGCGCTTTAAAAAGAACCGTCGCGGCTGGTGGTCGCTGTGGCTGTTTATCGGCCTGTTTATTCTGACCCTGGGCGGCGAGCTGATCGCCAACGACAAGCCTTTGGTGCTCAGCTTTAAAAACGAGCTGTATTTCCCGGTGTTCAAGCGTTACACCGAGCAACAGTTCGGCGGGCAACTGCCGTTCCAGGCCGACTATCGCAGCGACTACGTGCAAAAGCTGATCAAACAGGACGGCGGCTGGATGCTATTCCCGCCGATTCCGTTCAGTGATGACACACCCAATTACGAACTCAGCCGCCCTGCCCCCAGCCCACCTTCGGCGGTGAACTGGCTGGGCACCGACGATCAGTCGCGGGATGTATTGGCGCGGGTGATTTTTGGCGCGCGGGTCTCGATTCTGTTTGCCTTGGCGCTGACCGCGATCAGCGCCGCCATCGGCATTGCCGCAGGTGCCTTGCAGGGTTACTACGGCGGCTGGGTCGACCTGATCGGCCAGCGCGTGCTGGAGGTGTGGTCCGGGCTGCCGGTGCTGTACCTGTTGATCATCCTGTCGGGGTTTGTCGAGCCGAATTTCTGGTGGCTGCTGGGGATCATGGCGCTGTTTTCCTGGCTGGCCCTGGTGGACGTGGTGCGCGCCGAGTTCCTCCGCGGGCGCAACCTGGAGTACGTGAAGGCCGCGCGAGCCCTGGGTTTGGGCGACGGCAAGATCATTCGCCGGCATATCCTGCCCAACGCCATGACGGCCACCTTGAGCTACCTGCCGTTTATTTTGACCGGTGCGATCTCCACCTTGAGCGCCCTGGACTTCCTCGGTTTCGGCATGCCGGCGGGCAGCGCATCGCTGGGCGAGTTGATCGGCCAGGGCAAGCAGAACCTGCAGGCGCCGTGGCTGGGCCTGACGGCGTTTTTTACCTTGGCGCTGATCCTGTCGCTGCTGGTATTTATTGGCGAGGCGTTGCGTGATGCCTTCGACCCCCGGTCATGAGTGATTCCCTATGAGCGACAACCTGATCGAGATCCGCGACCTCAGCGTCGCCTTCAGCGGCCAGACCGTGGTGAACAAACTGTGCCTGGATGTACGCCCTGGCGAATGCCTGGCGCTGGTGGGCGAGTCGGGCTCGGGCAAGTCGGTGACAGCCCATTCGATTCTGCAATTGCTGCCGGAGGCTGGCACTCGAACCACCGGTTCCATCCAGTATCGCGGCCAGGAACTGATCGGCGCGTCGGCAGCCACCCTGCAGAAACTGCGCGGCAACCGCATCGCGATGATCTTCCAGGAGCCGATGACCTCGCTCAACCCGCTGCACAGCATTGAAAAACAGATCGGCGAAACCCTGCTGCTGCACAAGGGCCTGGGCGGCAAGGCGGCGCAGGCGCGGATTCTCGAACTGCTCGAACTGGTGGGAATCCAGAACCCCCAGGAGCGCCTCAAGGCTTACCCGCACCAGCTGTCCGGTGGCCAGCGCCAACGGGTGATGATCGCCATGGCCCTGGCCTGCGAGCCGGAACTGCTGATCGCCGACGAGCCCACCACCGCGCTGGACGTGACCGTGCAACGCAAGATCCTGCTGCTGCTCAAGTCGCTGCAACAACGCCTGGGCATGTCGCTGCTGCTGATCAGCCACGACCTCAACCTGGTGCGCAGCATTGCCCAACGCGTGTGCGTGATGCGCGCCGGGGAGATTGTCGAACAGGCCGACTGCCAGGCCTTGTTCACCGCGCCGCAACATCCTTACAGCCGCCTGCTGCTGGACGCGGAACCGGCCGGCGCAGCGCTGTGCAGCGATGAGCGCGAGACGGTGTTGCAAGTCGACAACCTGACCGTGCAATTCCCCCTCGCAACCGGGCTGTTTCGACGCAAGACCTACCTGCGCGCGGTGGACGGCATCAGCCTCAGTGTGCAACGCGGCAAGACCCTGGGGATTGTCGGCGAGTCCGGCTCGGGCAAGTCCACGCTGGGCCAGGCGATCCTGCGCTTGCTGGATTCTACCGGCAGTATTCGCTTCCAGGGTGAGGCCCTGGACCCACTGAACAACCAGCAAATGCGCCCATGGCGCAAGCAGATGCAGGTGGTGTTCCAGGACCCTTACGGCAGCCTCAGCCCGCGCATGACCGTGGAACAGATCATCAGCGAAGGCCTGGAAGTGCACGCGCCGTGCAGCCTGGCCGAGCGCGACGCGCAAGTGATCCAGGTGCTCAAGGACGTGGGCCTGGACCCGGCCAGCCGGCATCGCTACCCCCACGAATTCTCCGGCGGCCAGCGCCAGCGCATCGCCATTGCCCGCGCGCTGGTGCTCAAACCGGCGCTGATGCTGCTGGACGAACCCACCTCCGCCCTCGACCGCACCGTGCAAAAGCAAGTGGTGGCGCTGCTGCGCGAGCTGCAGGAAAAGTACGGCCTGACCTACTTGTTCATCAGCCATGACCTGGCCGTGGTGCGCGCCATGGCCCACGACATGATCGTGATCAAGGACGGCAAGGTGGTGGAACGCGGCGCCAGCCATGAGGTGTTCGAAGCGCCGCAGCATGCCTACACCAAAGAGTTGCTGGCGGCGGCCAACGGGCTCTCGGCATGAGTACCCGGCTCACGGATTACCCACAGGTTCGCGGCCTGGCTATCCAGTCGCTGTTCGAAATTATCGAGCAGTCCAGCGAAGGCACGGTGATCGTTGACCGCGACGCGAATATCGTCTGGATGAACGAGCGTTACGCCAAGCGCTTCGGCCTGAAAAACGCGCATGACGCGATCGGCCAGCCGTGTGAACAGGTGATTTCCAACAGCCTGTTACGCCAAGTCGTACGCAACGATCAGCCGATTCTGCTGGATATCCAGGACACGCCCAAAGGCCCGTTGGTGGTGATGCGCCTGCCGATCCATGACGATGCCGGTGCGGTGATCGGGGCGATTGGTTTTGCGCTGTTCGATGAGCTGCGCAATTTGTCGCCGCTGATCGAGCGTTACCTGAGCCTGCAGCAGGAACTGGCGTCCACGCGCTCGCTGCTGCGGTCGCGGCAGAGCAAATACAACTTCGCGCATTTTATTGGCACCAGCGCGGCCAGCCTGGAGGTCAAACGCCGTGCGCGGCGCAGCGCGGGTGCCGAATCACCGGTGCTGCTGTTGGGCGAAACCGGCACCGGCAAGGAGCTGCTGGCCCAGGCGATTCACGGCGCCTCGTCGCGTGCGCACAAAGCGTTCGTGAGCATCAACAGTGCCGCGATTCCCCACGACCTGCTGGAAGCAGAGTTTTTCGGCACCGCGCCAGGCGCCTTCACCGGTGCCGACCGCAAAGGCCGACCGGGTAAATTCCAGATCGCCCAGGGCGGCACGTTGTTTCTGGATGAAATTGGCGACATGCCGCTGGCGCTGCAAAGCAAACTGCTGCGGGTGTTGCAGGAAAAGGAATTCGAACCGGTAGGCTCCAACGAGATGCTGCACAGCGATGTGCGGGTAATTGCCGCTACGTCGATGGATTTGGAAGCGGCGATCAAGCGCGGCGAGTTTCGTGCGGACCTGTATTACCGGCTGAATGTGCTGCCCATCCAGGTGCCGCCATTGCGCGAGCGGCTGGATGATATTCCGGCGCTGAGCGAGGCGATTCTAGAGGAACTGCGCAGCCAGCATGAACTGGACCGTGAAGCGCTGGCGTTGCTGGCCCGGCATGCGTGGCCGGGGAATATCCGTGAGTTGCGCAATGTGCTGGAGCGCGCGGCGTTGCTCAGTGACCGCCTGATGCTGAATGCCGAGCAGATTCGCGCCGCGATTGGCACGCTTAGCCCGGTGGCACATAGCGCGGTGGAAACGGTTGCGGGCGAGACGTTTGCGGCGGCGCGGGAGCGGTTTGACCGGCAGGTGATTGCGGCGGCGCTCGCGGCGTGTGACGCGAATGTAGTCGAGGCGGCCAAGCGGCTGGGGCTTGGACGTTCGACGTTGTACAAGAAAATGGTTGCCCTTGGCATCGCCTAGTCTCTAAAAAGAGACTCAAATCCACCTATATAGATATTCTAATGTGGGAGCTGGCTTGCCTGCGATAGCGGTCTTTCAGCCAATGCACCTGTAGCTGAACCACCGCCATCGCAGGCAAGCCGGCTCCCACATTGGGTCTTCACTTGTCTCCAGATAGAGACCAAACTTAAAACTGTCGCTCATATTCCAAATAATATCTTTATATTTCAACAGGTTAATCTGTTGGCACACATCTCGCTACAGCCCCTCCCACAGCAACACCCCCACAACAATAACAATCCGATGGAGACACACCATGAGTGTGATCATTGCCCTGGCAGCGCTCGCGTTGCTGATGCTGGCGGCCTACCGTGGCTATAGCGTTATCCTGTTTGCCCCCATCGCCGCCCTTGGCGCCGTACTGCTGACCGACCCTGCTGCCGTCGCCCCTGCATTCACCGGGGTGTTCATGGAGAAAATGGTCGGCTTTATCAAACTGTATTTCCCGGTGTTCCTGCTGGGTGCGGTGTTTGGCAAGCTGATCGAGCTGTCGGGCTTTTCGCGCTCGATTGTGGCCGCCGCGATCCGTCTGCTCGGCACGCGCCAGGCGATGCTGGTGATCGTGCTGGTCTGCGCCCTGCTCACCTACGGCGGCGTGTCGCTGTTTGTGGTGGTGTTTGCGGTGTATCCGTTCGCGGCGGAGATGTTCCGCCAGAGCAATATTCCCAAGCGCCTGATCCCGGCGACCATCGCCCTCGGCGCGTTTTCGTTCACCATGGACGCCCTGCCCGGCACGCCGCAGATCCAGAACATCATCCCCAGCACCTTCTTCAACACCACCGCCTGGGCCGCACCGTGGCTGGGGTTGATCGGCACGATCTTCGTGTTCTGCACCGGCATGCTCTACCTCGCGCGCCAGCGCAACAAGGCCCAGCGCGCCGGTGAAGGCTACGGCACCGAGTTGCGCAACGAGCCGGAAACCGCCGAAAACCTCACCCTGCCCAACCCGTGGATCGCGTTGTCGCCGCTGATTCTGGTGGGCGTGATGAACCTGCTGTTTACCCACTGGATTCCGCAGTGGTACGGCAAGACCCACAGCCTCAGCCTGCCGGGCATGAGCACGCCGGTGACCACCGAAATCGCCAAGCTCACCGCGATCTGGGCGGTGCAGGCGGCGCTGCTGGTGGGCATCGTCATGGTGCTAGTGTTTGGCTGGTCGGCGATTCGCAGCAAGCTCGCCGAGGGCAGTAAAAGTGCCGTGAGCGGCGCGTTATTGGCGGCGATGAACACTGCGTCGGAATACGGCTTTGGTGCGGTGATCGCATCCTTGCCGGGTTTCCTGGTGCTGGCCGACTGGCTCAAGGGTATCCCCAACCCGCTGGTCAACGAAGCAATCACTGTGACGCTGCTGGCCGGTATCACCGGTTCCGCCTCGGGGGGCATGAGCATTGCCCTGGCGGCGATGTCCGAGAGCTTTATTTCGGCGGCCCATGCGGCCAATATCCCCCTTGAAGTGCTGCACCGGGTCGCGGCCATGGCCAGCGGCGGCATGGACACCCTGCCGCACAACGGCGCGGTGATCACGCTGTTGGCGGTCACCGGGCTGACCCACCGCGAAGCCTACAAGGACATTTTCGGCATCACGATCATCAAGACCCTCGCGGTGTTCGTGGTGATCGGTACTTTCTACGCCACCGGCATTGTGTGAGGTTTCTATGACGAGATTGAACGGCAAGACCGCCCTGGTTACCGGCTCCACCAGCGGCATCGGCTTGGGTATCGCGTTGAGCCTGGCAGGGGCCGGCGCCAACTTGATTCTCAACGGCTTCGGCGACGCCAGCGCGGTGGTCGCCCAGGTCCAGGCGTTTGGCGGCAGGGTCGGCCATCACCCAGCTGACGTCAGCGACCCGGCGCAGATCGCCGACCTGTTTGCCTATGCCGAGCGTGAGTTCGGTGGCGTCGATATCCTGGTCAACAACGCCGGCATCCAGCATGTGGCGGCAGTGGAAGACTTCCCGGCCGAGCGCTGGGATTCGATTATCGCGATCAATCTGTCCTCAGTGTTCCACAGCACGCGCTTGAGCCTGCCGGGCATGAAGGCCAAGGGTTGGGGGCGTATCGTCAATATTGCCTCGGTGCACGGCCAGGTCGGCTCGGTGGGCAAGGCGGCGTATGTGGCGGCCAAGCATGGAGTGATCGGCCTGACCAAGGTGGTCGGCCTGGAGACGGCGACCAGTAACGTCACCTGCAACGCGATTTGCCCGGGCTGGGTGCTGACGCCGCTGGTGCAAAAGCAGATCGATGACCGGATCGCCACGGGCGTGGACCCGCAACAGGCGCAGCATGACTTGCTGGCCGAGAAGCAGCCGTCGCTGGCGTTTGTGACGCCGCCGCAGTTGGGTGAGTTGGTGCTGTTTCTGTGCAGCGAGGCCGGCGCCCAGGTACGAGGGGCGGCGTGGAATATCGATGGCGGTTGGCTGGCGCAATAAGCCCCCCCTCGGGTGAAGGGGGGGCTTCAAAAGGTTAGGCGTCAGTTGAAATAACGCGGCTTGTAAACCACCTTCCTCTTCACCTCCTTTGGCAGCTGGCCCAGGCCCGCGCTGTTGACAACTATCAAATTGCCGTGCCGTTTCTCCACCTCCACGGTCACTTTGTTTATGAGTTCCCGTCTGAGCGCCTGGTCAGCAAGCGCTTGCGCGTTTTCAGGATACGTTTCCTGAAACCCTCTCTGGAGGTCGAGGCGACGTTGCGTCATCTGTGTCGATCCGTTTGCCTTAAGGGTTACCCTTCCCTCAAATGCCTTCACTGGCCGGTTGATTTCCTTTTGAAAGCCACTGGCGAAAGATTGCCCTTTTCCGTCTGCGGAATGGCAAATCAACAAGCGCACATTATCGAATTTCGAGGGGTCCACGCCTTTGTCTTTTAACAATGTGACCAACCCTTTGGCGTCGTAACCCACGCCATCGACGGCGACCACTGCCGGCTCTCGCATCAGCCTGTCCAGCCAGTTACGCTTGCCGTGGGCCACGATATTAAGCCGGGTCACGCCTTTATAGGTGTCGGTGTAGGTATGAATTTCGGAACCAATCAATTTCAGATCTTTCATGGTGCCGCCCATTTCTATGTAGTTATCTCGCTCCAGCCCCCTCTCCAGCAAGCTGGATGGGCCAGACGTTCCAGTGAGCGTGTTCGGCGCAGGGGAAACCTCGGGGGTAAAATCACTCAAGGGCGGGCCATACGGCTTACCGGCGCGTACATCGTAGGCATACCATTGTTTCGCGGCCTCGTCATATTGCGCGACCATGCTGGTGCCGTTCACTGATCCCACAGCGACATCCCTGCGCAGCGCGAGCTCTTCCAGGGCTGAGGGACTCAAGACGTGTTGCCGGTTTATGCCATGCCCGGCCGCCGACATTTCGCCCGCGCCATCACCCATTTTCACCACGGACGTAGCGCTCTGTTCGGCACTGCTACTGGCCAGCGACTCGACTTCTCGGCTGCCGAGTTTCGCCAAAGCGCTCTCACCCGTCTCGACCAGCTTGAGCTCCGGCGCCAGAAAGCCAAACGCATCAAACGCAAGGTCGGTCAATGCCGCACCGTATTTGCCGGCCTTCGCGTCTTCTGCGGCTGCGACGAAAGGAATCATCCTCACCAGGGTGTCTTTGATGCTTGTGTCTGACTTGGTTTTTTCCTCCTGGTCAGTGGTGGCTTTTGACTTTTCCTTGAGGGTTTCAAAACCCGAGACAAAAAAGCTCGCCGCGACGGTAGCCAAGCTTTTGGTTTGCTGGGTAAAAAAGCTTCTTGGGGTGCTGTCAGCATTAGCCGGTTCGTCAGCGGCTGACGAACCCACGGCAGTCACTTGGGAAAAGGGCACCCGATCAAACACAACATTTGGCGAGGACATGCCTTGCTGGGGCTTCTGCCCCTTTTGATAGGCGGCAAAATCAAGCGCCAACGTACTTCCGGCGCGACCCAATGGCAGCGGGTCGGGCAAGCCCGTGTGTTTGTGCAACAGCGCCTGGCTCGGGAACAACTCGTAGTCGGTGGGTGGTGAGGTTCTGCGCGTACGGATCACCAGGCCATGGTCCGCTCCGCGTACGGCATACAGCTCGGGGCTGCCGAATTCAAAGTTCTTGCGATCCTCAAGGGGCAGTTGAGCAATCAGGTTTCGGATATTCAGGGCAACACTGCTTTTCAGCTGGGCGCTGTAACCGTCGGCTTTGTCTTTGTAGAGCCGCGTGAGATCAGGCAGCGACTTGGCCTCGGCCATTACCCGGTCGAATGGAACGTTGGGGTCAGTGCAGACCCATTTCAAATCCGCGCGATTCAGGTTGTTCGACTGGTAGAGCTCCAGCATTGAACGGCGCACGGCGGCCTTTTCCGTCAATGCTTGTTTGGAAACGGGCAGCTCGCTGGCCCAGCGCGATAAGCTGAAGGAGTCGTCATGCTTGATCGACTTCTTTTCAAAATCTATATCGTTACCCAGCCTGGCCCTCAATTGCGCCAACGCCAGTTCCTTGTGGGAAGGGATAGCGGCCTGTTGCGCGTTACTGGCCGACTCCAGCGCCGAGCGTTGCTGATTGAACCCGCGGCGCGCCAGGTCGACGCTTTCGTTTGAATAGACGCCGTCCGCGCGTTTGGCGATAAAGCCGTTAATGATCCCCCAATCCACAATCGCATCGCGTTGAACACCGGTTTGCGCGGCCTGTTCGCTGACCGAGATCGGCTGCGTTTGACCGAACGCCATGACTTGCTTAAAGGTCATGGACTGTGACGCGCCCGGCGCCAATTTTTCGATACGCGCCACCGCGACGCTGAAGCTGAACCAGGCATGGGAACCATAGACAAGGTTGCCGGGCAGCTCGGTGACCAGAAACTCTGGCGCCATGCCGGCCAGCAGCAACCGGCCGGCAGCGGGCGCCAGCTCCGCGCTGGCTTTACCCTGGGCGATCAAATGCTGTGTCAGACCGTCGACAATAGCCTGCGGCTTCAGCCCCCAGTTGCTTTGCTTGGCCAGGTTGTAGCCTGCTACGCGGTTACGCTGCGTGCCGGCCGTCGGGTCCAGGTTAAGCACCATGGCTGCCGCGGCCCAATCCGCTGCGCTGGTCTCGGTGGACTTGGCGTTGAGCTTCTTTTCCAGAAATTTGCCCATCGCCTTGGCCTGCGGGCTGGAAAGCAGCTGCGTAAGCAGTCTTTCCGGGCTTTGCTGCCCGTCCGTTTTTACCGAGGTGGCGAACAGGCGGGCTATCCCTTCGTGTGCTGATATTCCGTATCCCGCGAGAACGCTGCCGTTTAAACTCTTCACCTGTTGACGCTGTGCGCGGGTCAGCAGAGGCTGGGTCAACATCCGCCAATAATTGCCGTGCTCAGGTGCTTTCAGCGCTGAACCGCCCAGCACTGCACGCAGGTTCAACAATTGCGCTTTGTTAACCGGGACATTCAAACCACTGCCCTGAATGAACTGACTCACGCTCACCGTGTGACCAGGCTGCGCGGCGTGATGCTGCCCGTATGACGAGTGAGGATGCACCCGCAGGATGGCGCGTTCGAGCACGTTGCTGAAATTAGAGGAACCACTGACAACGGCTTTCTCGACCTCGTTAAGGCCTTGAATCAGGTTGTGCTTGTCATGCCGGTTGCCGATCGCCAATCGCTGGGTTTCGAGCGCGTCCGTTGACAGGATAGCGCCGCGGTCGCGGTTCTTGAACGCGGTAGGGTTCTGTTCGATTTCCTGGGCCGTCGAGACGGCGTCCTCTTTATCAAAGCCGGTGACGTCGTAGCCATGAACGGCTGCCACCAACCTCAGCGGAGCAGAACTGTCGCTGTAGTCGACGGGCGACGGCGCTGCGCTGAAGCGGGTCGTAGCCACCGCGGCGCCGGCCGACTGAATCGGTGCCAGCGCGTGCGCCCACTCCTTATTGTTATCGAAGCTTCGGACTTGATGTTTACCGTTAAAAGTGCCGGACACTTCGTTTCGGACTGGGGAAACTTTTACCGTCGATATATCCGCACCTGCTGCCTTGGCCCAGTCCAGGAATTGCGGGGTTTGGTACGCATCGCGATAAAGCTTCCACCATTGGCCGAACGTCGACCCCTCTGGAATCTGGCCCAAGCGCCGCTGATAAAGATCGTCTCCCTCCCAGGGGCCTTTACGCAGTTCGGCAGCGAATCGAGCCCCCAATAACCTGTCGGCTTTTGCCTGAGCGGACGTGTCGGGCAGCCCTTTCAGGACGCTGTGGTGGTCATCAATGTCTGCGAGCAGTTGCTGTTGGGCGGCAAGTGCCTGTGGCCCACGAACGGCTTGCGAACGCGCAAAATCGTGGTCCGGGATAACCGCAAAGTTGCCGAGCTGCTTGAGTTCAACGGCCCGATTTTGAGCACGCCACGTGGCCGGGTCGGCGTTGCTTTCGCCATAAAAATTGCCGACCACTTCAAGCGGAACACCGGCATCCGGGCTCCCGAGGCAAACAGGCGAGCCACGACGCGGAGGCGCGAGCACCCGAGCCGCGTTCAAAATCGGATCGGCTACCTCCGTCCAACCCACATCATCTCGCAGGATAAGTTGCTTTTTTTCACCTTTGAACTCACCCGTCAAGGTGCCGGATTCGGGATTCAGCCGCAGGGTAGCAACGTTAAGGCCGACCTCCTTGCTCCATTGCACAAAGTTGGGGTTGTTCAACGCTTCGCGGTATTGCTGCCACCACAGCCCCAGCGTCGAGTTGCTGGGGACATCCGCAAGCTTGGTCTGTTGGTAGCTGGTCGAATCGGTCCACTGGGCCGACTCCAATCCCTGGATGTACTTCGTCGCCACTACCTTGTCCGCGTCCTCTTGCGTGCCAGGAACCGGCACCAAAGGTGCGGCGACAGGATGCCGCGAGTGGGTGTGGGTGTGGGTGTGGCGCGTGCGCTCCTGGTGGAGAACAGACGTCCCCTCAGACTGCGTGTACTGATGTTGACGAAATCCGTTCGTGAAGGAAGCTTCTGTATTCAACTGCGATAGCGAAGAATTTCCTACGTCAAAGAACGACATGTTGCGTACACCTCAGGGTTATTTACCTACACCTGATTGGTCTCACACGGGATAAAGGTTCATGCTAGGTAGTACAAATATATGTAACGCGTCCTACGACAAGTTGTTACTTAACCACTGACCCGCGCCAACGTTCAGCCAAGCTTGAGAAAACAATAAAAGGCCACTTATGTCCGAGATCCTCTGGCAACCCTCGCCCGAACGCATCCGCAACACGCGGATGGACCAGTTCCGGCGCTTTATCAACGATCACCACGGCGTTCAGCTCAGCGACTACCCCGCCCTGCACCAATGGAGCATCGACCAGCGCCCGGACTTCTGGCAGGCGATCGTGGCGTTCTTCGAGGTGCAATTTCACCGCCCGCCGACGGCAGTGCTGGTAGAAAACGCCGAGATGCCCAGCGCGCAGTGGTTTCCCGGCGCGACGCTGAATTTCGCCGAGCACCTGCTACGCCGCCGTGATGACCATCCGGCGGTAGTCGCCCTCGGTGAAGACGGCCAGCGCGAACAGCTGACCTACGCCGAACTGGCCGCCCACGTCGCCGGCCTGCAACACAGCCTGCGCGCAGCCGGGGTTGGCCTGGGTGATCGGGTGGCCGCGTGCATGCCCAACACCTGGCAAACCCTGGTCGGCATGCTTGCGACCACCAGCCTGGGCGCGATCTGGTCATGTTCATCGCCAGACTTCGGCACCCAGGGCGTGATCGACCGCTTCGGCCAGATCGAGCCCAAGGTGCTGATCACCTGCGCGGGTTATCGCTATGCCGGCAAAAGCATCGACCAGAGCGCCAAGCTGAATGAAATCCTCGAGCGCCTGCCGTCCCTGGAACAGTTGATCATCGTGCCGTACGCACGGCCCCAGGCACGCGTCGAGGACTACCAGACCCAGGCCCGCGTCGCGCTGTGGAACGACTTCTACCAACCCGGCGGCGAGCCCGAATTTGTCGCGGTGCCGTTCGACCATCCGCTGTACATCCTCTATTCCAGCGGCACCACCGGCGTGCCCAAGTGCATCATCCACGGCACCGGCGGCGTGCTGCTCACGCACCTCAAGGAACACGGGTTGCATGCCGACCTGTCGAGGGATGATTGCCTGTTCTACTACACCACCTGCGGCTGGATGATGTGGAACTGGCTGGTCTCGGTATTGGCCCTAGGTGCCACGGCGGTGCTGTATGACGGCTCCCCGTTTCACCCGGGGCCGGAGCGCTTGATAGACCTGATCGACGCGGAAAAAATCAGCGTCTTCGGCACCAGCCCCAAATTCCTCGCCACCCTGGAAAAAGCCGGCCTGCAACCGCGCCTGAGCCACCATCTGGACAGCCTCAAAGGGCTGATTTCCACCGGCTCGCCACTGTCGCCGCAGAGCTACGATTACGTGTACCGCGAGATCAAGGCTGAGCTGTGCTTGTCGTCGATGTCGGGCGGCACGGACATCGTCTCGTGCTTTGTGATCGGCAACCCGGTGTTGCCGGTGCGGCGTGGTGAAATGCAGTGCAAGAGCCTGGCGATGGCCATTGAGGTGTGGGACGACAAGGGCCAGCCGCTGGTCGGCGAAAAAGGCGAACTGGTGTGCACCCGGCATTTCCCGGCAATGCCCATCGGTTTGTGGAACGACCCGGACCAGAAAAAGTTGCGCGCCTCGTACTTCAGCCAGTTCCCCGGCGTGTGGGCCCAGGGCGACTACGCCGAACAGCGGCCCAACGGCAGCCTGCTGATCCACGGGCGTTCGGACGCGGTGCTCAACCCGGGTGGCGTGCGCATCGGTACGGCGGAGATTTATCGCCAGGTGGAAAAACTCCCGCAAGTCCTGGAAAGCCTGGCCATCGGCCAACGCTGGCAGGACGATGTGCGGGTGGTGCTGTTTGTGCGGCTCGACGACGGCGTCGCGCTGGATGAGGCCCTGGAGCAGCAGATTCGCCAGGTGATCCGCGCCAACACCACACCCCGGCATGTGCCGGCGAAGATCCTCGTGGTCACCGATATCCCGCGCACCATCAGCGGCAAGATCGTCGAACTGGCGGTGCGCAACGTGGTGCATGGCGAGCCGGTGAAAAACACCGACGCACTGGCCAATCCGCAGGCGCTGGAGCAGTTTCGTGACCGCCCGGAACTGGCATAAAGATGAAAGGTTTCAGCCCTGAGGCACTGATTTGAAGACAAAACCCCAATGCATGCTATTTTTCGAGGGGTAGTCAGCCGTTCCCGACTCGCGGGATAATCTGTTTTTGTCATTTTCAAAGCGTCATGCTCAGGGCTTTTTCATGAAAGGAACATCCACCGGTAGCGAAGCTGCGGCATTGATTGCACAGCTGGACTGGGCGCAAAGCCCCCTCGGTGAGGCCAATGACTGGCCGCAAAGCCTGCGCACAGCCGTGGATATCGTGGTCAATTCGCCGATGCCGATGCTGCTGCTGTGGGGCAGCCAGCTCACCCAGCTCTACAACGACGGCTTCGCGCGCCTGGCGGGCAACAAGCACCCCGATGCCCTGGGCCAGCCGGCGCATGTCACCTGGCCTGAGCTGGAGAGCTTTACCGCGCCGATCTACGACGCGGTCCTCAGCGGCCAGGTGCGCACCTTCAGCGAGCAGCGCTTTGTGCTGCAACGCGACCATCGCGATACGGAAATCTGGCTGGACCTGACCTACAGCCCGATCCGCGATGAAAGCGGCGCGGTGGCCGGCATTCTGGTTACCGCCATCGAAACCAACGAACGCCGCCGCAAAGCCCTCGAACTGCAACAGCGTTCCGAAGACAGCCTCAAGGCCCAGCACAATACCGAACAACGCCTGCAGCTGGCCCTGGCCGCCACCGACGCGGTAGGCACCTGGGACTGGGATATCGGCGAAGACCGTTTTATCGCCGATGCGCACTTCGCCTACCTGCACGGCGTTGACCCGACTGACGCCGGCCTGCTGCCGATCAGCGACTACCTGCACGGCGTACACCCCGAAGACCGTGGCATGGTGGCGCGCAGCATCAAGCATTGCATCACCTACGGCACCGAGTACGCCGAGGAATACCGCCTGCAGCAGCCGGACGGCGAGGTGCGCTGGGTGTTCGCCCGCGGCCGCTGCTACAAGGATGCCGAGGGCCGCCCAGCGCGCTTCCTCGGCGCGGCGCTGGACCTGACCGAGCGCAAGAACACCGAGCAGGCCCTGCGCCAAAGCCAGACCGAGCTGCAACTGATCATCAACGCCATGCCGGTGCTGATCGGCTACGTCGACCACGAGCAACGCTTTCGCCTGAACAACAGCGCGTACCTGGAATGGTATGGCATGACGCCCCAGGAGCTGTACGGCAAGACCATCCGCGAAGTGCTTGGCGACGAGGTATATGCCGGGCGCGAAGACAAGATCGCCGCCGCGCTCAAGGGCAAGGCTTGCAGCTTCATGACCGTGACCCCGCACCGCGACGGCCGCGCGCGCCACGCCCTGATGAAGTACCTGCCGCGCTTCAGCAATGACGGCTCGGTGAACGGTTTCTATATCTTTGTCATCGACGAGACCGAACGCAAACTCACCGAAGAAGCCCTGCGCCATCTCAACGAAAATCTCGAAGAGCGCGTGGCCCAGCGTACCCAGGCGCTGGCCGAAGCCAACCAGCGCCTGCAGAGCGAAATGTACGAGCGCGAGCGCGCCGAGGATGCCCTGCGCCATGCGCAGAAAATGGAAGCGGTCGGCCAGCTCACGGGCGGTATCGCCCATGACTTCAACAATATGCTCACCGGGATCATCGGCAGCCTCGACCTGATGCAGCGCTATATCGCCGCCGGGCGCAGCGAAGAGATTGGGCGTTTTACCGATGCCGCCGTGTCCTCGGCCCACCGCGCGGCCGCCCTCACCCATCGCCTGCTGGCATTCTCGCGGCGCCAGTCGCTGGACCGGCGCCCGCTCGACCCCAACCAGCTGGTGGCGTCCCTGGAGGATCTGTTCCGGCGCACCAAGGGCGCGCACATCACCCTCAAAGTACAACTGGGCCAGGATATCTGGGCGGTGAACACCGACGCCAGCCAGCTGGAAAACGCCCTGCTCAACCTGGTGATCAACGCGCGCGACGCCATGCCCGACGGCGGCGAGCTGCTGATCGAAACCGCCAACAGCTACCTCGACGGCACCGACATCACCACCCTCGAACCGGTCCGCGCCGGCGACTACGTGATGCTCGGCGTGAGCGACAACGGCAGCGGCATGGCGCCGAAGATTCTAGCCAAGGCGTTCGACCCGTTCTTTACCACCAAGCCCATCGGCCAGGGCACCGGCCTGGGGCTGTCGATGATCTACGGGTTCGCCCAGCAGTCCGGCGGCCATGTGACGATTCAGAGCGAACCCGGCCAGGGCACCTGCGTGCGCCTGTACCTGCCGCGCCTGCATGGCACGGCACTGGAAAGCAGCCTGCCGACGCATTTGAGCGAAGCCCCGCTGGCGTTGGCCGGCGAGGCTGTGGTGGTGGTCGAAGACGACCCGGCGGTACGCATGCTGGTGGTGAATGTGCTGGATGAGTTGGGCTACACCGCGCACCAGGCCGCCGATGCACGCACGGCATTGCCGCTGCTGGAATCGGACTTGCGCGTGGACTTGCTGGTCACCGACGTCGGCCTGCCCGGCATGAATGGCCGGCAACTGGCGGAAATCGCCCGTCAGCATCGCCCGGGCCTCAAGGTGCTGTTCATGACCGGCTACGCAGAGAAAGCCGCCGAGCGCCAGGGCTTCCTGGAGGAAGGCATGGACATGGTGGCCAAGCCGTTTTCCATCGACGTGCTGGCGACAAAAATCCGCAGCATGATCAGCGTCGATGATTCAGTTCAGGCATAATCGCGCGCCCTTACGTTTGAGCGTTGCAAAGGTAACGACATGAAAGCCCAAGCCCGTCATATCCTGGTGAAAACCAGCGAAGAAGCCGAACAGCTCAAGCAGCGCATTGCCAAGGGCGAAGCCTTCGATGTGCTGGCCAAGAAGTACTCCACCTGCCCGTCCGGCAAGCGTGGCGGTGATCTGGGTGAAGTGCGGCCGGGGCAGATGGTCGGGGTGATAGATGCGGTGATCTTCAAGAAGCCGGTGAAGGTGGTGCACGGCCCGATCAAGAGCAAGTTCGGGTATCACCTGGTGCAGGTGTTCTACCGCGACTGAGGGGTTGGCTTCAGTCCGCCATCGGGGGCAAGCCCCCTCCCACATTTTGATGGGTGTACGCCGTCACTGTGGGAGGGGGCTTGGCCCCGATCCGCCAAAGGCGGCCATTCACCGATTATCTAGGGATCAATGCACCCGGCACCTGAATCACCCGGCTCGCCAACCGATGCCCGGCCAGCGCAGCCTCTTGCGGCGTGCCACCCTTGAGCCGACTGGCCAGGTACGCCGCACTGAACGAATCCCCCGCCGCCGTCGTGTCCACGACCTTCTCGACCTTCAGCGCCGGCACCGCAAAGCGCTCGCCGGCGCAGCGCACCAAACACTCATCCGCACCCCGCTTGAGCACCACTTCGCCAATCGCCGGGTATGCCGCAAACACCTGCTCGCTGCCGCCATAACCAAACAACGCGCGCTCGTCGTCCTCGGTCAACAGCGCGATATCCACTTCGGTCAGCACCCGGTGATACGCCGTGCGCGCCGCCTCGACGCTGGCCCACAACCGTGGCCGGTAGTTGTTGTCGAACACCACCCGGCCGCCGCGACGGCGGGTTTCGATCAAGGTATGCAGCAAGCGTTCACGCCCCACCTCACCCAGCACCGCCAGGGTGATGCCGCTGAAATACACCACGTCATACTGCGGCAACGCGGCGAGGATCGGCTCCGCCGCCGGCGTGGTAAAGCAGTCGCGCACCGCCGCCTCGTTGCGCCAGTAAAGGAATTTGCGTTCGCCATGGGCATCGGTCTGGATGCAGTACAAACCGGGCAAACGCCCCGGCAAGCGCTGGACCATGCCCAAACCTAGGCCTTCTTCAGCCCAGTGCTTACACATGGCATCGCTGAAACTGTCGTCGCCCAGGGCGGTGACGTAGTCCACCGTGCCGACCGCACCCAGCTCGCGGCGCAGGTACACCGCCGCGTTCAAGGTGTCACCGCCGAAGCTCTGTTGCAGGCTGCCGTCGGCGCGGTGTTGCAGTTCGATCATGCATTCGCCGATCAGGGCGATGCGCGGTTGTGTGTTCATGCCGTTAATCTCTGGTGTGGCTGAGGGCGTCTTCGCGGGCAAGCCCGCTCCCACATTCGATTGCATTTCAACCTGTGGCGGCGGGCTTGCTCGCGAAGGGCGCGACGCAGTCTAGAAGCAGGTGTGCAGGGACTCGACCACCTGCAACTGCTCATCCACCAGGCAGCCGACCTGCCACTTGTCGAAGGTCAGGCAAGGGTGGGACGTGCCGAACGAGATGATGTCGCCGATGCGCAGCTCGACGCCGGGCGCCACGCTCATGAACGCGTGCTGGTCCATGACAGCGGTGACCTTGCACGCGCTCACATCATCGCCTTCGGCCGGTAAAATCCCTGCACGGTAGCGCTTGAGCGGCACCGGCAAACCGGCGTCGTAGGCCACGTCGCGCTTGCCCAGGGCGATCACCGCAAAGCCTGGCTCGGGCAAGGATTGCACATGCGCCCAGACTTCCAGGGCCGGGCGCAGGCCTTCATTGAGGTCGCTGCGGCGGTCGAGGACGCAGCACTGCGCCGCTTTGTAGATACCGTGGTCGTGGGCCACGTAGCTGCCGGGGCGCAACACGCTGAGGAACCGGCCGGCGGCATTCTGGGTTTCGAAGGACTCGGCGATCAAGTCATACCAGGCCGACCCCGAAGCGGTGACGATGGGTTTGGGCAGGTCGAACGAGCCGTTGTTCTGCAAGTCCACCGCCAGACGCACCAGGCTCGCGGCAAAGTCGCGAATGCCACTGATGGCGTGCTCGCCATGGATCACGCCTTCATAGCCTTCGATACCCGTGAGGGCCAGCGCCGGCTGGGCCTTGATCGCCTTGGCCAGCTCGCGCACTTCCTGCTCGCTGCGGCAGCCGCAACGGCCGCCGACCACGCCGTACTCGATCATCACGTTCAGGCGCAGGCCACGGGCGGCGAAAAACAGCCCCAGGTCGGCGACGTTGTCCGGGTGGTCGACCATGCAGTGGAAGTCGAAATCCTTGTCGGCCAGCAGGTCGGCGATCAACGCCATATTCGGCGCGCCCACCAACTGGTTGGCCATCAACACGCGGCGCACGCCACCGGCGTAGGCGGCGCGGGTCTGCACCGCATTGGCCAGGGTAATGCCCCAGGCGCCTTCGGCGATCTGACGCTGGAACAGCGCCGGCATCATGCTGGTTTTGCCGTGGGGCGCAAGTTCGGCGCCGCTGTTACTGACAAAGTCCTGCATCCAGCGAATGTTGTGCTCCAGCGCGTCGCGGTGCAGCACCAGGGCGGGCAGGCTGACGTCGCGGACCAGGTGGGCACCGACAGCGGCGGCGCCCTTTTCAACGGCATTGATGGCAGACATGCAAAAGCTCCTATTCGTTGATGCGACGGGCCAGGTTGTTGGCGCTTTCGATCAACACCCGGCGATAGTCGTTGTAGTTTTTGCTGGCATCGGCGCGCGGCGCAACGATGCACAGGGTCGCAATGCTGATGCCTTGCGCGTCGCGTACCGGGGCGGCAAAGCAATGGGTAAAGGTGTCGGCCACGCTGTCGAAGGAGAAGAACCCATCGAGGGTGGCCTGGCGGATTTGTGCCAGGAAGGTGTCCAGCGGCAGGCGCTGGCCGTCCGGCAGGATGAAGTCATCGTGGTCGATCAGGTCGATGATCTGCTGGTCGCTCAAGTGCCCCAGCAACAGGCGCCCGGACGCGGTCCAGGGGATCGGCGCGTTCTCGCCGATGTCGGAGGAAATACGGAAATGCCGTTCACCTTCGCGCATCAGCGCAACCGTGTATTTGCGCCCGTTGAGCAGGCACATCTGCGCGGTTTCGTGGGTCTGGCTGACGATCTCCTGCAAGGCGTGGTCGGCCTCGCGGGTCAGGTCGAAATGACGCAGGTGCGCCTGGCCGAGAAAGTACAGCTGGCGACCGAGGTAGACGTGACCGTCCTTGCCCACCGTTTCCAGGATGCGGCGCTCAAGCAGCGACGCAACCAGCTCGTACACGGTGGATTTGGGGCTGCCGATGCCGCTGGCAATATCATTCGGGCGCAGGGGCTGGCCGATTTCCTTGAGAAAATCGAGGATATCGAACGCACGGTCCAGGCCTTTGGCGCGGCGTTTGATGGTGTCTTCGGTCATGGCAGTGTCGGGTCCCGTCAAAATGCTATGGTCTGGCAAAGATCCCCTGTGGGAGGGGGCAAGCCCCCTCCCACATTGAACCTGTTGTGGTCTCAAGACCCGGGCAATTTAGCCTTTTTTCTTGTAGGCCACGCAATCAATCTCGACCTTGCAATCCACCATCATAGTGGCCTGCACGCAGGCCCGTGCCGGGGCGTGTTCGGGGGTGAAGTATTCGCCGAATACCTTGTTGAAACTCCAGAAGTCCCGCGGGTCTTCCAGCCACACGCCTACGCGCACCACGTCTTTGAGTTCGTAGCCGGCCTCTTCCAGAATGGCCACCACATTGCGCATAGTCTGGCGGGTCTGCTCGACGATGCCGCCGTGGATGATTTCACCGTCCACCGCTGGCACCTGGCCCGAGACGTAGAGCCAGCCGTCCGCTTCCACCGCGCGGGCGAAAGGACGGGGTTGGCCACCGCCGGCGGTGCTGCCGGTGCCGTAACGAGTAATGCTCATAACGCTCTCCTGATTAAAAACGAATGTTCTTGAGAAATTCCGCCAGGCGCGGCGATTGCGGGCGTTCGAAGATGTCCTTCGCGCTGCCCTGCTCTTCAATACGGCCCTGGTTCATGAAGACGACTTTGTCCGAGACTTCGTAGGCAAAGCGCATTTCGTGGGTGACCAGCAACATGGTCATGCCCTCTTCCGCCAGGCCCTTGATCACGCTGAGCACCTCACCCACCAGCTCCGGGTCGAGGGCCGAGGTGACTTCGTCGAACAGCATCAGGCTGGGGTTCATCGCAATCGCGCGGGCAATCGCCACGCGCTGTTGCTGGCCGCCAGACAGCTGGCCCGGGAAGTGATTGCGGCGCTCCAGCAGGCCGACACGCTCCAGCCATTTTTCGGCCAGGGCCACGGCTTCGTCCTTGCCCATCTTCTTGACCTTGAGCAGGCCGAGGGTGACGTTCTGCAACGCGGTTAAATGTGGGAACAGGTTAAATTGCTGGAACGCCATGCCGGTCATCGCGCGGTGCTGGGCGATCACGCGCTCGGGGTGACGCACGCGTTTGCCGGCCACGTCGCTGTAACCGATGGACTCGCCGTCGAGGGTGATTTGCCCGCCCTGGAATTCTTCCAGCAAGTTGACGCAACGCAGCAGCGTGGTCTTGCCCGAGCCGCTGGAGCCGATCAAGGTCACCACGTTGCCGCGCTGCATGGACAGGTCGACGCCTTTGAGCACTTCGACCTGGCCGTATTGTTTACGCAAGCCGCGAATGTCCAGCAGCGGTTGGTCGGTTTGAGGTTGGTTCATGGCAAGGCCACCCGCTTTTCAATGTAGCGCCCGAATAATTCGATGGCGTAGTTGATGACAAAGAACAGAAACCCGGCGAACAGGTAGAACTCCAGGGTCATGAACGTGCGTGCGATCACTTGCTGGGTGCTCAGCAGCAGTTCGGCGACGCCGATCACCGAGAGCAAGGTCGAGGCCTTGACGATTTCCGTGGAGGAATTGACCCAGGTCGGCAGGATCTGACGCAGCGCCTGGGGCAACAGCACGTAGCCCAGGGACTGGTAGAACGTCAGGCCAATCGCCTTGCCCGCCTCCAGTTGCCCGCGCGGAATCGCTTGCAGCGCGCCGCGCACGATTTCCGAGACGTGGGAACCGCAAAACAGCGTCAGCCCGACGGCCCCGGCCTCGAACGCGCTGATCTGCCAGCCCAGCGCCGGCAGCATGTAGAAACACGCCAACACCAGCACAAACACCGGGGTGCCGCGGATCAAGTCGACATACACACGAAACGGCGCGCGCATCCAGAATTTGCCGTAGGTCAGGATCAACCCCGCGACGATACCGATCAGCGTGCCAAAGATAATCGCCAACGCAGACACAGATACGCTGGCCTGAAACCCCGCCCAGAGGGTATCCCGGGCGATCCACAACTCATGTAACCAGCTGGGGGACTCGTACATGCAAACCCCTCCTTAACGACGGATCGCCAGACGCTGTTCCAGGTAACGGAGCAGCATGGCGATGAGGTAACAGGCAGCCACGTAGAGCGCGGTCGTGACCATCCAGGTTTCAATCACCCGGTAGCTTTCGACGTTGATCTTGCGGGCGTAGTAGGTCAGCTCCGGCACGGCAATCGCAGCGGCCAGCGAGGTGTCCTTGAACAGCGAAATGAAGTTGTTCGACAGCGCCGGCAGCACGTTGCGCAGCATCACCGGCACGGTGATGTAGGCACGAATGCGCCACTCGCCGAGGCCGATGGCCAACCCGGCTTCGCGCAAGCCCTTGGGCATATTCAGCAGCCCGGCGCGGAATACTTCGGTCAGATAAGCACCGGCATACAGCGACAGGGTGATGATGAACGAAGGGATTTTGTCGAGGCGGATCCCGAGTGAAGGCAACGCAAAGTAGATCAACAGGATCAACACCAAGATTGGCGTATTGCGGATCACCGTCACGTACACCGAGGCGAGCACGCGCAATGCCTTGTGTTTTGACAGCATGGCAAATGCCATCATCAAGCCAATCACGCAGCCGATGGCGATCGACAGCAGCGCCAGTTCAAGGCCCAGGCCGAGCCCCGCCAGCAAGCTGGGGAAATCGCGCCAGACGGCGGCAAAGTTCAACTGATAATTCATGGTCGGCAGTACCTGATTGGGGCGCCGTCAGCGACGCCCCAGGTTTTCGATTTACTTGAACTCAACCGGGAAGCCGATCGCCGGTTCCGGCAGATCCACGCCAAACCACTGTTTGAACGAGGCCTTGTAGGTCGGGAACTCGACACCGGTCATGGCTTCATGCAGCGCAGTGTTGACGAAGTTCAGCCAGTCCTGGTCGCCACGCTTGACCGCACAGGCGTAGGTCTGCGGGCTCCAGGCGTAGGCCGGGCTGCGGTAGCGGCCGGGGTTCTGCACCATCAGGTATTTGACCGAGGACTGGTCGGTGGCGGCGGCATCGGCGCGACCGGAGTTCACCGCCTGGTACATCAGGTCGACGCTGTCGTACTGGTCGACCTTGGCCTTGGGCAGCGCCTGGTGCACCAGCTCTTCGGCGTACACGTTTTGCAGCACGGCCACGGTCACGCCATCGCCGGCGGCTTGCAGGTCTTCGATTTCCTTGTACTTGCTGTTGTTCGGCAACAGCAGGCCCACGCCTTCGCGGTAGTACGGCAAGGTAAAGGCAACCTGCTGTGCCCGGCTGGCGGTGACGGTGATGAACTGACAGCTCATGTCGACCTTGTCGGTCAGCAGATTCGGAATGCGCGCGTCGGACGACTGCACCACAAACTCGACCTTGCTCGGGTCATTGAACAAGCCCTTTGCGACAATACGACCGATGTCGATATCAAACCCCTGCAACTTGCCATCCGCTCCCTGGAAGTGCCACGGCGCATTGGTACTGCCTGTACCCACGATCAAGTGCCCACGCTTGAGCACATCATCGAGCTTGCTGTCCGCCGCATGCACAACGCTTGCGAGGGAAGCCGATGCGGCGAAGAGAAAAACACACGCTTTAAACACGGAAGGTCGGTGATGCATGACAAGCACTCCAGGAGTTGTGTATTCCGCTATACCGGAACTTAGTATGTAACAACGGAATAGACAGCAGAAAGTGTGCCACACGCAGTAACAGAAACCTATGCCGTAGATAAATTTGTTATAAATCAGCCAGATAATCAGCGCTCATCGATACGGCGTTGCGCCAGTATCCGAAAGCCATTTGCTACCCAAGGCCCCATCCCGCGGTGACAAGCCCCAACCGGGTGCGCCGCCGGCGTGTGACTGCGCACCAGGACAGCGCGGCGCCCCCATGGAAAAATCGCCGTGCTGGGCTAGCCTTGGCTCATCCCCTGCCGATAAGGAATCCGCCCTGATGAAGTTCAGCCTCACCCTGTTGGTACTCGCCTTGCTGGCATCCGGCAGCGCCTCGGCCAGCAATGATCGCCGCGCATGCAAGGAAGAACTGCAGAAGCTCAAGGAAGCCTTCAGCACCGACTACACCAGCCAGAACCACCACGGCTACCGCCGGGCCAAGGCGGCCCGGGACAATGAGGAATACAAGAAATGCGCGAATCAGGCGCGCAAGGAGCGCGAGCGGGTGGAGCGCAAGGACGATGTGTGAGGCCGGCTACCTGTGAAGGTTGACAGTAGACGCTGACGATCAGCCGCTCTAGCGTATCTGCAAAAGGTCTTTTGCCGGGTACACAAGGAGATCGTCATGGATGTTGCCAACACGGGTATCAATAACGCCGAAGAGTACAGACAGATGGTGAGTCAACACCCTCTGTTTTTTGTGTTGTTTGTCTCTGAGTACTGCGCAGCCTGCCAAGGCGCCAATAAACGTTTTGAAAAAATTTCCAGCAAATACACCGGCGAAGTGAAAAGCCTGATTCTGGACACGCGACAAACACCGAAGATCGACGAATTAGAACAGATAGGTACCCCCACGCTCGTGGTGTACCAAAACAACAACGAGGTCAAAAGACTCGCGGGTATCGGTTTCCCGGAAGACCAGGAACAGTACCTGGACGGAGTGTTCAGTCACTTCGTCAAAGGTACGCCTCTTCCTGAGCTTCCGATCTACCTGTAAGCCTCAGCCCTCCTCGATGAGCGGCGGCAAGGAAGCGACCACCCGATTACGCTTCACTCGCCCCAGGGGCCAGCACCACCTGCGTCACCCGCCGCTCCTCCACCGCAGCAACTGTCAAACGCCAGCCTTGATGCTCCAGGCTATCACCGACCACCGGCAGGCGGTCGAGCAAGCTCATGACCAACCCCGCCAGGGTCTGGTAATCCTCGGTCGCGGCCGCCTTGAAGCCGGTGCGCTGACGCACCAGGTTAAGGTTCAGGGCGCCATTGGCGCGGTAGCCCTGACCTTCCTCAACAATATCCGGCCCTTCGATTTCGCTGGCATCCGGCAGCTCACCGGCGATGGATTCGAGGATATCGGTCATGCTCAACACGCCCATGAAGTCGCCGAATTCGTTGATCACGAACGCGATGTGGGTCGACTCCTGGCGCATCTGCTCCAGCGCGTTGAGGATCGAAAAGCTCTCCAGCAGGTTGATCGCCCGGCGTGCCAGGTGCTCCAGGTTCGGCTCGTTGCCGGCCAGGTATTCCTTGAGCAATTCCTTTTTGTGCACGAAGCCCAGGGGCTCATCCACCGCGCCGTTGCGGATCAACGGCAGGCGCGAGTAGGACGAATGCATCAGTTTCAGGCGGATCGTCTCGGGGTCGTCCGCCAGGTCGATGCAGTCGACCTTGGCCCGGGGCGTCATCAGCGTGCGAATCGGCCGCTCGGCCAGTTGCAGCACGCCGCTGATCATCACGCGTTCGCGTCGATCAAACAGCGGGCCTTGGGCGGCATCCGGCTCACCCAGCAAGTCAGCCACCTCTTCCCCCACCTCTTCCACCGCCAGGCTGCGGCCGCCGAGCAAGCGCATCACCGCATGCGCGGTGCGCTCACGCACCGGCAGCACGCCTTGTGCCGACTTCTTGCGACGCGAGCGGGCAATCTGGTTGAACACTTCGATCAGGATCGAGAAACCAATCGCGGCATACAGGTAGCCCTTCGGAATGTGGAAGCCCAAGCCTTCGGCGGTCAGGGCGAAACCGATCATCATCAGGAAGCCCAGGCACAGCATGATCACGGTCGGGTGCGCGTTGACGAAACGGGTCAGCGGTTTGCTCGCCACGATCATCAAGCCGATGGACACAATGACCGCGATCATCATGATCGCCAGCTCGTCGACCATGCCCACGGCGGTAATCACCGCGTCAAGGGAGAACACCGCGTCGAGCACCACGATCTGCGCGACGATTGGCCAGAACATCGCATACGCCACATTGCCGGTGCGCTGGGCCACATGGCCTTCAAGGCGTTCGTGCAATTCCATGGTGGCCTTGAACAACAGGAACACACCACCAAACAGCATGATCAGGTCACGGCCGGAGAAGCTCTTGTCGAACACCTCGAACAGCGGCTGCGTGAGGGTTACCAACCAGGAAATACTCGCCAGCAGGCCCAAGCGCATCAGCAGCGCCAGCGACAAACCGATCAACCGCGCACGGTCGCGCTGCTCCGGCGGCAGCTTGTCCGCCAGGATCGCGATAAACACCAGGTTGTCGATGCCCAGCACCAGTTCCAGCACAATCAAGGTCAACAGGCCGAGCCAGGCCGTTGGATCCGCTAACCATTCCATTTATAAAGTCTCTGTATTTAGATGTTCAGAATGCCAGACACGGCAAAGCGCGGTCGGTTGACCGGGATAAGGTTAGTAGATGGAATACCGGGTGCTTCAGCGGGAACAGCGACAGCGTGTGTCTTGGGGAAAGACGACTGGGAGGCTCCGAGAGGGTGTTCATGCAAGTCCTGAAATAACAAAAAGGACTTGGATCGTACAGGCGAAACGCGGATTTCCTACAACGCAAAACTATTACAAAATCTGTAATCGAACTCAGATGCTGGCTTTTACCTGCTGGATATACCGCACCACCGCCGGTGCTTGTTCGAAGCGCCGGTAGATCAGCGACAGCCACGACGATGCGTCACTGCCTTGAATGCTGCGATACGCTACACCCGGCAAACTCACATGCCCCACTACCGAGGCCGGCACCACCGCCACGCCCTGCCCCAACGATACCAGCGCCATCACCGCGACCAGCCCACCCGGTTGCGGCCCCAGGCGCGGTGCAAAACCGCCCTGGGCAGCCACCTGTAACGTACCGCTGATTTGCTCCGGCAGGATGAACGTCTCGTTTTGCAGGTGCTCACAGCCGATGGCCTTCAGCCCCAGCAGCCAGGAGCCCGGTGGCAGCGCCAGCACAAAGCCTTCGGTGTCCAGGCTCAGCGCCTCCAGCCCATCGGGCAGGGGCATGGGCGAGCGGATATAGCCGATGTCATAACGCCCATCCGCCACGGCGCCCGGCAAGGTGGCCATCGCACACTCACGCACGTTCACGCTCACAGCGGGAGACGCGTGGCAGAACCCTTGCATTTGTCGCTGCAACAGGCCCGAGTAGACCGCCGAGGCCACGTAACCCAACTCGATATGCCCGCTTTCCCCACGCCCGGCCCGCTCGGTGTGTATGGGGCGTTGCTGAGCAGCCATAGCGAGCAACTGTTGAGTGCGAGTATTGACCCGCAGTGGCAAGCGCAGGTGGCGGGGATTGCTTCGCGGGTGGTGGCGGGCGATATGCCGGCGGCGATGGGCTTGTTGCCGGAGCCCGCGCGGGCGATAGCGCAACCGGTGGCACGGCAGGCGTTTGTGGGCGGGTTCAGCGGGGTGTTGTGGGTCGCGGGGTTGTTGGGGCTGCTGGGCGCACTGGTGGTGGGGATATTGATGAGAAAACCGATCCCCCAGGCGCCACAGCCGTGTGTGCTGAGCCAAAACTGAATGCGGGAGATTCTATGGTTGAGGGGCAGCCCTCACCATAGAATCTCCCACAGGGGGGTTGTCCAGATTGCGAACTTACCAGAAGCGCTGCTGGGTCAGGCGGCTCCACCAGGTCAGCAACACACGGTCCACCGAACCGCTGGCGGCCAGGCCGACGCGCTCCTGCAGGCTTTTACGCTCGGCATAGTGCAGGTGGAACACCTCGGCGGTCTTGGCCTTGGTGGCCAGGTACTCGTCGCTGGTTTGCAGTTCGTCGACCAGTTGCTTGTCCAGCGCCGCAACACCCAGCCACACTTCTCCGGTCGCTACATCGTCAATCGCCAGCTGTGGGCGATAGCGCGACACGAAGTTCTTGAACAGTTGGTGAGTGATGTCCAGGTCTTCCTGAAACTTCTCGCGGCCCTTCTCGGTGTTTTCGCCAAACACGGTGAGGGTGCGTTTGTACTCACCGGCGGTCAGCACTTCGAAGTCGATATCGTGTTTTTTCAGCAGGCGATTGACGTTGGGCAACTGCGCCACCACGCCAATGGAGCCGAGGATCGCAAAGGGCGCGCTGATGATCTTCTCGCCGATGCACGCCATCATATAGCCGCCGCTGGCCGCCACCTTGTCGATGCACACGGTGAGCGGCACGCCCGCCTGGCGGATACGCGCCAGCTGCGACGACGCCAGGCCATAGCTGTGCACCATGCCGCCACCGCTTTCGAGGCGCAGTATCACTTCGTCTTTTGGCGTGGCCAGGCTCAGCAGCGCGGTGATTTCATGACGCAGGCTCTCGGTGGCCGAGGCCTTGATGTCGCCGTCGAAATCCAGCACGAACACCCGCGGCTTGGCCTCGGGTTTCTTCTTGCTGTTTTTCTTTTCGGTTTTGCTTTCGGACTTGCGCAGCGCCTTGAGCTGGTCCTTGTCGAGCAGGCTCGACTCGAGGCGCTCACGCAGGCCCTTATAGAAGTCATTGAGCTTGCTGACCTGCAACTGCCCGGCGGATTTGCGACGACCTTTGCTGCGCAGCGCCGCGAAGCTGATCAATACCACCAGAATAGCGACCACCAGGGTGACGGTCTTCGCCAGAAAACTCGCGTATTCGGCCAGAAAATCCATGTTGCTCCTTACAAGTACAGTGCGCCGGGCGCGGATGGGCCCAGCATACCGACGGCACAGCGTTCGGGCCAGTGCTCTAACCGCCAGCAGCCAGCCTCCAACGGGCTTTTAAAACAAGCGTATGTTTTTTCATTGACAGCTCGCAGGCATCCTCATAACCTCGCCAGACTTTCAACGTACCGGGAAAACGGACGTGGGCAGCATTTATCTGATTCGACATGGCCAGGCCTCCTTCGGTGCAGACGACTATGACGTCCTGTCGCCCGTCGGCGTGGAGCAAGCGCAAGTGCTCGGGCGCCACCTGGCTGACCTGGGCCTGGTGTTCGACCGCTGCGTATCGGGCGACCTGCGTCGCCAGCAGCACACAGCCACCGCCACGTTCGATCAATACAGCGCCCTCGGGCTGCCGGCTCCCCCGCTGGAAATCGACGCTGCCTTCAACGAATTCGATGGCGAAGCAATCATCCGCGCGCTGCTCCCCGACCTGCTATCCACCGAGCCGCATGCCCTGGATATTTTGCGCAATGCCGCGCAGAACCGCGCCGAATTCCAGCGCATCTTCGCCCTGATCATCGAGCGCTGGCTGGCCGGAACCTATGACCCGCCTGGGCTGGAGAGCTGGCTGGGGTTCGTCGAGCGGGTCCAGGGTGGCCTGCAACGCATTCTTGAAGCGGCGGACAACACCCAGAAAATCGCCGTGTTCACCTCCGGCGGCACCATCACCGCCCTGCTCCACCTGATTACCCGAATGCCGGCCGCCCAGGCTTTCGAACTGAACTGGCAAATTGTTAACACCTCGCTCAACCAGCTGAAGTTCCGCGGGCGCGAGGTGGCACTGGCTTCCTTCAACAGCCATACCCACTTGCAACTGTTGAAGGCGCCGCAGCTCATCACGTTCCGATGAACTGCGGCCAACCGTGACCCCAAGGTCACTGGACTCTACCCTAAAGGATCGAAACCATGACTGACGTAGCCAAAGCTGTAGAAGCAATGAAAGCCAAATTCAACCCAGCCGCTGCCGACGGCCTGGACCTGGTGTTCGGTTTCCGTATCGACGACACCCAGAACTTCTCGCTGGTGGTCAAGAACAACACCTGCGAACTGCTCGAAGGCGAAAACCCGGACGCCCAAGTGACCCTGGTCACCGACGGCGAAACCATGGAAGGCATCGTCAGCGGCGAGACCGACGGCATGCAAGCCTTCATGAGCGGCAAGCTGCGCACCGAAGGCGACATGATGCTGGCCATGAAGCTGAGCGAGCTGTTCCCGGCCTGATTCACGGGTCACCCTGAATCCTGTGGGAGGGGCGTGCCCTCTCCCACATCAGTTTTTCGGTTGCAGCAGTAACGCCACCAACGCGCTCCAGCCCGTCTGGTGCGACGCCCCCAACCCCCGCCCGGTTTCTCCATGGAAATACTCATGGAACAACACCAGGTCGCGGCTGGCCGGGTCCGCCTCCAACTGCGCATACCCTGCCATCGACGGCCTCAGGCCATCCTCATCTCTTAAAAACAAGCGTGTCAGGCGCTGGCTAAGCCCGTCGGCAACTTCCTCAAGAGACGCCAGATAACCACTCCCGGACGGGTATTCCACCGAGAAGTTGTCCGCGTAATAGCGGTGAAATTCGCGCAGCGATTCAATCAGCATGTAGTTGACCGGCATCCACAACGGCCCGCGCCAGTTGGAGTTGCCACCGTACAAACGCGAGTCGGATTCGCCGGGCTGGTAGCGCGCGCACAGCGTGTCGCCATTCATCTTCAGCGCCAGGGGTTGTTCAGAGAAGGCCTTGGACAAGGAGCGCACGCCAAACGCAGAGAGAAACTCGTCGTCATCGAGCATGCGCCGCAGCAAGTCCTTGGTGCGCTCGCCGCGCAGCAACGCCAGCAGCAGGCGGTTGCCCTGCCCCGGCTCGTTCCAGCGCGACACCAGCTTGGCCAGGTCCGGCCGGTGATGCATGAAGCCCAGCAGGCGCTCGCGCAGACCTTCGAGGCCCTCGTGCTCACGCTGTTCCAGCACCAGCACGGCAAACAGCGGCATCAGCCCGACGATCGAGCGCAGGCGTACCGGTTCGTTGTGGCCGTCGGGGTGGTGCAGCACATCGTAGAAAAACAGGTCCTGCTCGTCCCACAGGCCTTCGGCGCCGTCGTCGACGCGGTTGATCGCGCCGGCGATGTACAGGAAGTGCTCGAAAAATTTCACCGAGATGTCCACATACACCACGTTGCGCTTGGCCAACTCGAGCCCGATGCGCATCAAGTCCAGCGCATACGCCGCCACCCACGCGGTGCCGTCGGCCTGGTCGAGCTGATAACCGGGCGGTAATGCGGCCGAGCGGTCGAACAAGGCAATATTGTCCAGCCCGAGAAAGCCGCCCTGAAACAGGTTGCGGCCTTCGGCGTCCTTGCGGTTGACCCACCAGGAAAAATTCAACAACAGTTTGTGGAATATCCGCTCAAGGAAGTCCAGATCGCCTACGCCGGTCAGCGCCTTGTCCTGCTGATACACCCGCCAGCTGGCCCAGGCATGCACCGGCGGGTTGGCGTCGTCAAAGCGCCATTCATAGGCCGGCAGCTGGCCATTGGGGTGCATGAACCGGTCCTTCACCAGCAGCAGCAACTGTTGCTTGGCGTAGCCCGGATCGATCAGTGCGAAGGCCACGGCCTGGAAGCCCTGGTCCCAGGAGGCGTACCACGGGTATTCCCAGGTGTCGGGCATGGAGAGGATGTCGAAGTTCGACAGGTGGCGCCAATGGGTATTGCGAAAATGCAGGCGCTCGGGCGGCGGCGCGGGCTGTGCCGGGTCGCCATCGAGCCACTGGTTCACGTCGAAATAATAAAGCTGCTTGGACCACAGCAACCCGGCCAGCGCCTGGCGCTGTACATTGCGCGCGTCGTCGTCCTGCAAGCCCTGCTGCAAGGCGGCGTAGAAATCATCCGCCTCCTGGCGGCGCAGCTCGAACAGCTTGCGCGCATTCACCTCAGGCGCCTCCGACGGCGCAAACCGCAGGTACAGGGTTTTGCTTTGCTGGCCCGCCAGCTCAAGGATGAAACGCGCCGCGACCTTGGTCCCGGCGTCGCGGCGAACCGCCGATTGATCGGCGCCCACCACGTAATCGTTGATCCCGTCCTTGAACGGCCCCGGTGCCGGTTGCCCGTCGAGCCTGGGGAAGTTGGTCTCGTTCTCACAGAACAGCCATTCGACGCCGTCCTGGCCCCAGGCGCTGAGATAGCGATCGTGCAGCTCATGGTGACGGGCCAGCACGCGGTCGCCGTCCAGCGTCAATGTCGGCTTGGGTGCGTCAAAGGTCCAGCTCCAGTCATTGCGCGCCCACAACTGCGGCAATACCTGCAGGCGCGTCGGCTGGTCCGCGCGGTTGTGCACGGTGACACGCATGAAGATATCGTCGGGCTGGTGCTTGGCGTATTCGACGCTGACGTCGCAATAGCGGTTGTCTTCAAACACGCCGGTATCGAGGATTTCGTACTCGGCATCGGCCAGCCCGCGTCGCGCGTTTTCGGCGATCAGGTCAGCGTAGGGAAATTCTGCATGCGGATATTTGTAGAGCATGCGCATGTAGGCATGGCTTGGGACACCGTCGACGAAGAAGTACAGCTCCTTGACGTCTTCACCGTGGTTGCCCTCGGCGTTGTTCAAGCCGAACAGGCGTTCCTTGAGGATTGCGTCGCGCTCGTTCCACAAGGCCAGGCCCAGGCACCAGCGTTGCGCCTTGTCGCTGAAACCGGCCAGGCCGTCCTCGCCCCAGCGGTAGGCGCGGCTGCGTGCGTGTTCATGGGGGAAGTAGGCCCAGGCGTCGCCGTTGGCGCTGTAGTCTTCGCGCACCGTGCCCCATTGGCGTTCACTTAAATACGGGCCCCACTCGCGCCAGCGTTCGGCGTCTTGAGTCGCCAGGCGTTGGCCTTCAATTGTTGCAAGCATTCGGCTGTCGGGTGTGGCCGTCATTGGGTCCTCCATCGCCTGTCAGGTGAGAGGCAGTGTAGAACCCAATGACGCCCCAGTGCACATGAAGACTTAGAAGATCGCGTACGTGTAGTTGAAGATCAGGCGGGTCTGATCCTGGTCGGCGGTGCCGGTGTTTTTGCCGTGGTAGGTGCCGGTCCGCAAGGTCGTGCCGAAGCCTTTGAGAGGGCCGGCCTGCACGACATAATCCAGGCGCAAGTCGGTCTCGTTTTCTTTCTGGTCAGGACCGCCGCCGGCCGCCGCCGACTTGATGTCCTTGCCGTCCAGGTAGGCAACCGAGGCTTTCAGGCCCGGCACGTAAGCCTTGAAGTCGTAGCTGTACTGACCAAAGTTGACCTGCTCGCCGGCACGCGAGAACTGGCCGACCACCGCGTCGGTGAATAGGTAGAAGTCGCTGCCGCCGGCACCTTGCGCGTGGGGGTCGGCCAGGCTGCCCTGGTTGACCCAGACGAAGCCGCCGTCATCACTGATACCGATGTGGCCGAGCATCAGGCTGCTGCCGCCCAACTGGTAAGTGAAGGCCGCGCTGTAGGTTTGGTTGTCCACTTCACCTTTGTGCTTGGCATAGCCGCCGTTGTTGTTGAACTGGTAGCCGGCCTCGCCATTCTTGCCGTCACTGGTGCTGTCGAAGTAACGCAGGTCGGTTTTGAACGACTGGTCGTTGCCCAGCGGCAACACGTGGACCAGGCCGAAATAGTTCTGTTTGTAGAAGTCCTGCAGGTTGGCGTAGTAGTACTGCAACGTCAGGTTTTTCGCGATGGCGTTGTCGGAAGAACCAAAGGGTTTGTAGTCCACCCCGCCGAACTTGAAGCTGTCGCTGTCACGCAGGCCACCGGCCACGCTCAGCCCCGTCGAGTTGCTGGAGGCACGGCCTTCGGCGCGGTTCAGCTCACCGCCGGTGAAGGTCACGTTGGGAATGTCGCTGGAGGTGAGGATGCCGCCGTCAAAGGTCTGCGGCGCCACGCGGCTATCGTTGGAGACCAGGATCGGCAACACCGGTGCCAGGGCACCGCCGACGTGCAACTCGGTCTGGGAAATGCGGAACTTCACATTGCCGGCCGCGCGGCCGAAGGAATCGGCCGGTTCGGTGCCATTATTCTTGGTCGGGAAGAAGCTGTTGCCGTTACCCGCCAGGCCCGGGCCCGCCGTGTGGCCGTCGCCACCGTCCAGGCGCAGGGCGCCGAAGGCCATCACATCAAAGCCGACGCCAAGGGTGCCCTGGGTATAGCCGGATTTGTAGTCAAAGCGCAGCGCTGTGGCCGCTTCGCGCAGATCGTTATTGGTCCCCGAGCGGTTATCCGCGCTGTAGTACATGGTCCGCGAGCTGATAGCCGCATGGCTGTCTTCGAGAAAGCCGCTGTGACCGTTGCCCGTGCCCAGGGCGCCAAGCCCGAAATCATCAGCGAAAGCCTGTTGTGCAAGAACGGCGGCGGTGATCGACAACGCCAGTGTAGAAATTTTCATTAACGACGGCCCCTAAACATATTTTTATGTGTGTGGTGTGCGAAACGACGTTTTCATCCTTGCAAACGTGACGATTCTTTCATGCCGACCGGGGCGGACTCCGTGAAGAATTAGTTAGTAAAACCGGGGCAGAAATGAAATTTCTCGCCGGCTGGTTTTTCTCATTTTCATGTCATCTCATTCATTTGCAGAATGAAGTCCTGAAGATTCTTCGTTTGCCAGCGCGCCTGCAGCCCAACAAAATCCAGGCACAGGCCACCTTCATCGCCACCGCCATCAGGAATTTTTCTATGCACAGCTCTGCACAGGTCAGCCCCGATGAGATCCGCAAGGGTTTTTCCAAGGCCATGTCCGACATGTACCGCGATGAAGTGCCGTTGTATGGCGCGCTGATGGAGCTGGTCGCCGAGACCAACGCCCAGGTGCTCGACACCCAGCCGGAGCTGGCGCAACAGCTGCAACGCACCGGCGAAATCCTGCGCCTGGACATGGAACGCCACGGCGCGATCCGCCTGGGCACTGGCGCCGAACTGGCGACCATCAGCCGTTTGTTTGCGGTGATGGGCATGCAACCGGTGGGCTACTACGACCTGACCCCGGCCGGCGTTCCCGTGCACTCCACGGCGTTTCGCGCGGTGCACGAACAGGCGCTGCAGACCAGCCCGTTTCGCGTGTTCACCTCGTTGCTGCGCCTGGAACTGATCGAAAACCCCGAGCTGCGCGCCTTTGCCGAAAACGCGCTGGCCAAGCGCTCGATCTTCACCCCCGGCGCCCTCGCGCTGATCGAACAAGCGGAAAGGGATGGCGGCCTAGGCGCCGCGGATGCGCAGGAATTTATCCGCCAGGCCCTGGAGACCTTTCGCTGGCATCACACCGCCACCGTCACCGGCGCGCAGTACCAGCAGCTCAGCGATCAGCACCGCCTGATTGCCGACGTGGTCGCCTTCAAGGGCCCGCATATCAACCACCTGACCCCGCGTACTCTGGACATCGACCAGGTCCAGGCCGCCATGCCGGGCAAGGGCATCACACCCAAGGCCGTGATCGAGGGGCCGCCGCGCCGCCGTTGCCCAATCCTGCTGCGCCAGACCAGCTTCAAGGCCCTCGACGAGCCCATTGCCTTCAGCGATGCGCTAGGCAGCCACAGCGCGCGCTTCGGCGAAATCGAACAACGTGGCGTGGCCCTCACCCCCAAGGGCCGTGCCCTGTACGACCAGTTGCTGAATGCTGCGCGCGACGCACTGGGCGCGTTCCCCAATGAGGGCAACGCCGAACGTTACAGGCAATTGATGGAGCAGCACTTCCAGGCCTTCCCGGACGACCACGCGCAGATGCGTGAACAGCAACTGGCCTACTTCCGCTACTTCGCCACCGACAGAGGCCTGGCGGCACGCGGGCAGGCCGATCAACCACGCACGCTGGAAGCGCTGATCGCTGCCGGCCATGTGGACGTGGAGCCGTTGGTGTATGAGGATTTTCTACCGGTAAGTGCGGCGGGGATCTTTCAATCGAACCTGGGGGATGCAGCGCAGAGCCACTACGCGGGCAATTCCAACCAGGCGGCGTTCGAGCAAGCGCTGGGGCGCAACACGATTGATGAGTTGACGCTGTATGGCGAGACGCAGCAGCGTGCTGTCGATGACTGCATCAAAACGCTGCTTTTATAAACAGGCTGCTTTTATAAACAGAGAGTGCCCACCCGGCTCACCGACGCAATCCTTGCGCCGCAACAGTCCCCAGAGCCGGGTGGGCGGGCGGCATCATAGACAGTGAAATAAGGGCTGTCTTTCAGACAATTCTGAATAAATTTTACCGCTTACCGCTGAGTGTGTCGGTCAGCCTAACCGCCCGACAATCTCGTCCTTGACCAACAAGCGTTTCTTCTTCAGCTCCTCCACATCCTTATCGCTGGCCTTGGCCGACTCGGCTTTGAGCACCTGCGCGTCGGCCGCGTCGTATTGAGTGAGCAGCGCGTCCAGGCGTTTGTCGCCCGCCCTGCGTTCGTGAACGACTTCCTTGCTCAACCCCAAATCCTGATACAGGTCGTGTTTCACTGGCATGGCGTACCTCCGCAAGTTGATCAATGGCTACGCCTTTGAAGCTAGCCCATTCCAAGGGGTCTTGTCATGTCCGCGGTCAAACCATCCCCGTTCGTCGCACGCCGGGCGATGGGATCAAACCTTTGCCGCGCCCTGCCCTCCACTGTAGATCGCCACTCGAGGGAGACCGGTTTCATGACTCACGCTGCCACTGCTGTCGACACCCAATGCATCAACACCCTTCGCACCCTGGCCATGGACGCCGTGCAGAAGGCCAATTCCGGCCACCCGGGCACGCCCATGGGCCTGGCGCCGGTGGGGTACACGCTGTGGAGCCGCTTCCTGCGCTACCACCCGGAGCATCCCGATTGGCCCAACCGTGACCGCTTTGTGTTGTCGGTGGGGCATGCCTCCATGCTCCTGTACTCGCTGTTGCACCTGGCCGGCGTGGTCGAGATCGATGCCCACGGCAAACGCTCCGGGCAACCGGCGATCAGCCTGGACGATATCAAGCAGTTCCGCCAAATGAGCTCCAAGACCCCGGGCCATCCCGAGTACCGCATGACCACCGGCGTCGAAACCACCACCGGCCCCCTGGGCCAGGGCTGCGCCAACAGCGTGGGCATGGCCATGGCCGAGCGCTGGCTGGGCAAGCGCTTCAACCGCGACGACAAAGTGCTGTTCGACTACAACGTCTACACCCTGTGCGGCGACGGCGACATGATGGAAGGCATCAGCAGCGAAGCCGCGTCGATGGCCGGGCACCTCAAGCTGGATAACCTGTGCTGGATCTACGATAACAACACCATCAGCATCGAAGGCCACACCGAGCTGGCGTTCAGCGAGGACGTGATCAAGCGTTTCCAGGCTTACGGCTGGCACACCTTGCACGTCACCGACGCGAATGACCTGCAGGCCCTGAGCAACGCCCTGGAAACCTTCAAGGCCAACACCGGCGCACCGACCCTGATCGTGGTCGACAGCGTGATCGGTTACGGCTCGCCGCACAAACACAACACCGCCGCCGCCCATGGCGAGCCGTTGGGCGATGATGAAATCCGCCTGACCAAGGCTGCCTACGGCTGGCCGCAGGATTCAAGCTTCCTGGTGCCCGACGAGGCCCGCACGGTATTGCGCGATGCGTTGCTGGAGCGCAGCCGCCCGCTGTACGAAGCATGGCAGCAGCACTTGTCGCAGCTGGAACAGTACGAGCCGGAGCTGGCCGACGAGCTGCGCCGCATGCGTGCCGGCGAAATGCCCGAGCATTGGCAGGACGAGTTGCCCACTTTCGATACCGATGCCAAAGGCGTGGCCAGCCGTGCTGCCGGTGGCGAAGTGCTGAATGCGTTTGCCCAGCAAATCCCTTGGCTGCTCGGTGGTTCGGCGGACTTGTCGCCGTCGACCAAGACCAACCTTACGTTCGACGGCGCCGGGCGTTTCAGCGCCGACGACTACAGCGGGCGCAACCTGCACTTCGGCATTCGTGAACACGCCATGGGCGCGATTGCCAATGGTATGGCGCTGTCCTACCTGCGGCCGTACACCTCGACGTTCCTGGTGTTCAGCGATTACATGAAACCGCCGATCCGCCTGGCGGCCATCATGGAATTGCCGGTGGTGTTTGTGTTTACCCATGACTCGATCGGTGTGGGCGAAGATGGGCCGACGCACCAGCCCATCGAGCACTTGACCCAACTGCGTGCTACACCGGGCTTGCTGACCCTGCGCCCGGGCGATGCCAACGAAACCCTGGAACTGTGGAAGGTTGCCCTGGCGCAGACCCATCGGCCGAGCTGCGTGGTGCTGTCGCGTCAGCCGTTGCCGACATTGGATCGGACCAAATATGCGGCCGCCTCCGGTGCAGCCAAGGGTGCGTATGTGTTGGCGGGGGCTGAGGCGCCTGAGGTCATCCTGATCGGGACCGGCAGCGAGGTCGGCCTGGCGGTGGCGGCCTATGAACAGCTGGCGGCCGAAGGGATAGCCGCGCGAGTAGTGTCAATGCCGAGCTGGGAACTGTTTGAAGACCAGGACCAGGCCTACCGCGACAGCGTGTTGCCGCCCGCGGTGAAAGCACGCGTGGTGGTGGAACAGGCCGGTCCGCTGGGTTGGGACCGTTATGTCGGCCAGACCGGCGCCAAGGTGGTGATGAACAGCTTCGGCGCATCGGCACCGCTGGCCAAGTTGCAGGAGAAGTTTGGGTTTACGGCGCAGAACGTGGTGAAGCAGGCCAAAGCGCAGATTCAACTGGCTAAGCACTAACCAAGACAAGGCAGGGGGCGTGCCCCCTGTTGCCGTGGTCCGGTTCACTCCGAATGCTTCTAAGATTTAGGAGGAATCCACTTCTGAGCAAGGGAAAAGATTTTCAGAATGCGCGCTCCTGTTAACCTGGAGCGTTTTTCATGAGTTTACTCAATGCCAATGCCCTAAGCGTTTCTTACAGTGGAAGGTTTTTCGCGCCCAGAGCCAACGTCAATCGAACAGAGCCACCCAGTGCACAGGTGCCCGTTAAGCCAGGGCAGTCGGTTGACGTGCAGAAAAAAGCTGACGATGAACTGGCCACGCTTTTAGCCGACGCTCACAACAACATCGGCTCTTGGCGGCCTGTGTCCACACAGACATCGGTGGGCAAGTGGCTGGATATTTTCAACCAGTCGTGGGCGGCGCCTGCCATGCAGGCCTGGGTGAAAGCGCAAAATTTCGTACCCCGCTCGCTTCATCTACGGGGCTCCACATTGACCGCACAATCGATTGTGAACGGCAGGGTCACCCAGCGAACCTTTACCCCTTCCGACGGTTCTGGTTGGTGGCCGATAGGGCGCCAAGCCATCGCCAGCGCTGCGATACTTGACCCGCAACAGTCGGGTCTGCTCGGCGGCTCCAGGGCTGTGCTCTGGCCGGAGAACGTCGCCGCGTTCTATGGCGTGGCCTGGCCTATCAGCACGGCGCAGGCCAGCCAACTCAAGGCCAGCGGTTTTCCCATCGCCGGTGTGGCAGATGATCCTTTGCGCTCTTCGCAAGTCAGGGAGCTGGCATCGCGCGAATTCATGGACACAGAGCAAGACGCCGCACTGGTAAAAACACTGCTCGACGCCATCAAGGGCAAGCGTGACGATGCGCGAATTGATTTACGCACGATTCTTCAGGCCATAACGCCGGGGTCGTCATTCGCGATGGCCAACAAATCCAAGCCCCAACTGCTGAAGAACCTGAGGGACCACCCCGCCATGCTGCATGTCCTGCGTGGCTGCCAAGCAGATTGGAATGCGCCGGCTCGGCTGGTCGATGGGGCATTTTATTTAAAGAGCCGTGGCCCGCTCTCACAATGGATCGACGTGACGGTGGACCTTCGAAGCAGGCCACAACTGTCGGCTCTTTTGGATAACGCCATCGAACAAGCGAAAACTACCGGAAACATCATCAATTCCGGCGCGAAGGCCAGCGCGGAACAACTGCTGCGCTTTGCGGGGATAGATGCGTTGCCGGCCAGGGTCACTGTCGCAGAGGTGCGGAACCTGTTGAACTGGAGGCTCAACCCGCTGCCGCCCGGACCTTCGTTAGGCAGCTACGCCCGGGATTATCTGACCTCCCCGCAGTCACCTGACAACTTGAGCACCGAGCAGCGCGACAGAGTACGCCGTTCAGTTTCTGGCGCGGGTGCAGAGCCAACGTTGACGATGCTCGATTGTTCGCCGCAACCGTGGTCAGGCAAAACCCTGGAGCAAGTCCGTGAGAACGCCGATGAGCTCATCACCCAATCGCTGACCCAAGGCGCTGGCTTGAGGCGTTGCGAGCCCATTCTGCGCGCCTTGAAAGACGATCCGACATCAGCAACGTTAGAGGCTTCCCCAAGCTACCGCAAACAGATGATCCTGACCCGTGACCTGCTCTGCATTGATCCAGAGCTGGGCTTGAAGCGTAATTATATTGCTGGCTACAACCTGTATTCAGCATCGAACACAGGGAAAAAACTGTCCGAGGTGCGTGCCGAACTGGAGCAACACATCGGCGCAACTAAACAGCTGCCCATGAACCAGGCCGTGTTGATCACGCATGCCTTGTTGGCGACGGTCGCTCCCGAGTTCCTGGTTAAAGGGGCGGGTGAAGAACGGGTGGGGAGTTTGCCGCTGGTGAACTTGCGGATTCAAACCGCAATGGTGGAACTGGCCGCTCAAGGCAGTTCACGCGACATGAGTGCAGAACAAATCAGTTCACGCGCCTTCTTGAGCCCCATCTCCAGTGATCACCAGCAATTGCAAGCGGCGCAGAGTGCCGGGCCTATTTATGACTGGGCCCTTGCGCAGGGGGTTATCACCACCAAGGAAGCGTATTCGCCGTCAGCCGTCAAATGCGCGCTCAATAGCTACAACCAGCGTATCAACGAATACAAGACCATGAGCAGTGATCTTGATAACGCCCACGCAGTATTTACCACGCGCCTTGAAGCAGGCAGACAGGAGCTGGAGAGGGTGTGCCCGGGGAATGGCGACTTCCTTAAAAAGGCCACGATTTATGCCGAACCCGACTCAGTGTTATATAAAACCGTAAAAGCGTTTTTAACTTATTCCAACTCGGTGTCGGGCGGGTTGCCCACCGTTGTCAATAATCGACCGGTATCGACGACGGAGCAGTTAATTGAGCCCAGCTCCGTCTACGAACTGTATATATCGGGCGCGCTGACTGCCGAAAATGTAAATACCACACCATGGAAATTTACCAGCGCGCGCGACCGCGCGAAATTTGAGTCGCTGAAACCCCAGCTATCAAGGTTAAAGCCTATCAATCAGGTATTCGATGGCAAGTTCAATGCCGCGACCGAGTACCTTGAAAAGTTCAAGCTCAAGTCAGTCCGAGTGATGATGAGCGAAATGCCTCTCGAAGATAGAGTACGCCTGGAGTTTGGCGAGGTCTTCGTATTTGGCGCCTCAGCGTTACAGCAGTCAGAGGACCCAGGCCTCACCCAAGAGCAAGCGCAGCAACTGATGGGCCCGATCATATTTGCCAGTGATGCGTCGGGCGCCCAGTGTTATGAGTTTCTCCCGGCGACAGGCCGCTATAGCTTGCGCCCGGAGTTGCTGGCCAGCATGAACACGCTGAAAAAAGTGGCTATCAAGAAACACAAAGATGCGCTGCGCTTGCTCAAAAAACATCACCCGACGTTGGCGGGAGACATTGATATCAAGGGGTATTTCCCAGCGGATAAACAGTATCGAAACCAACCCGCACCGTTACCGAACACCTATTCATCCAGGCGGACAAATAAAATAATTCAGGCCTTCAGGAATGAGCGGATGTTCATCAACCGCCCATGGATGCTGACGAATGCCAAAGGGATAACAAGAAATGAGAGCATTCAGCAGCGATTCGACGCTGCTGAAACTTTTATTATCAACACGCTCATTCCTTTCAAGGGCAATATCGAGGAAATCGCCTCGGGCGATCCGAAACGCATGGCGATGGGGACGCTCGGTCTCGGGCTGGAAGTTTTCGGCACGCTGTTCGTGGTAGGTGGCGCTGTCAAGGCGGCCGCAAAAGGTACCACGGTCGCGTTCAAACTTGCACAAGTGGGTAAGGCCGCCCTGTCGATGTTCAATCTTCCTGGCGCGGTCGTAGACACCAGCAAGTCTTTATTCCGCCTCTCTTCAATCGGTGTCAAAAGCATAGGCAATGCCGGGTCTGGCCCCCTGGCCAAAGGCCTTGCCGACTTTCGAAAATGGGCGTCCGGCGGGCAGCGATACAGCCTGCGCCAGATCGGGCAATCGTCCAAGCCCTGGAAGGGCACAGACACGGTGGATTTGCTGAGTAACACAGGGTTGATAAACACCGGCATCGGCACCCATGATTACAGCCGACAAACACCACCCGCCCAAACCCCCGGTCGCACCATAAGCCCTCAAACTTAACCCTTACTGCTTGGAGCAGGGATGCTCATCCCGTTGATTGCGCTCTTGACCCAATCCGAAAACGTTCACGGATACCAGCGATTAGTCAGATAAGCTCCCGAGCCAAGAATGGCGCAGTCCGGCTGGTTTTACTGTTGGCGACTTTTTGCGGCGTGCCACTGGCAACCACTCTACCGCCCAGGTCCCCTGCCCCCGGCCCAATATCAATCACCCAGTCACTCTGCGCCACCACGCGCATTTCGTGCTCCACCACAACCACCGTGTGCCCCGCCTCCACCAAGTGATTCAGCTGACTGAGCAAGCGATCGACATCGCGCGGATGTAACCCGGTCGTCGGCTCATCCAACACGTACAAGGTCGCGCCACGGGCATTACGTTGCAGCTCAGTAGCCAACTTGATGCGCTGCGCTTCACCGCCGGACAACTCCGTCGCTGGCTGCCCGAGACGCAGATAACCCAAACCGATATCGCGCAACACTTGCAGCGAACGCAACACACCCGGTTGCTCGGCAAACACCTCAACCGCCTGCTCCACGGTGAGCCCCAAGACCTGGGCGATGCTCAAGCCCTGCCATTTGATCGCCAGGGTTTCAGGGTTGTAACGCGCGCCGTGGCAGGTCGGGCATGGCGCATACACGCTGGGCATGAACAGCAATTCGACACTGACAAAGCCCTCGCCCTCGCAATTCGGGCAGCGGCCCTTGGCGACGTTGAACGAGAACTGCCCCGCATCGTAATGACGTTTCTTCGCCGCCGGGGTGGCGGCGAACAGTTTGCGCACGTTATCGAACAAACCGGTGTAAGTCGCCAGGTTGGAACGCGGGGTGCGGCCGATGGGTTTCTGATCGACCTGCACCAGGCGCCGGATCTGTTCCAGCCCGGCGCTGATCCGCCCACCGCTGGCTTGCGGCGCGTCGTCTTCCAGGCTCGGCTCTTCGTCGTTTTCCAGCACCCGACCGAGGCCCGTGCCGACCAGTTCCAAGAGTGCCTGGCTGACCAGGCTGGATTTGCCCGAGCCGGAAATACCGGTCACCGCCGTAAAGCAGCCCAGCGGGAAATCCACGTTCAAACCCTTTAGGTTATTGCGCGTTACGCCTTCGAGTTTCAACCAGCCAGTGGGCTGGCGTTGCACCGCGCTCGAAGGCTGCGGTTCGGCGAACAGATACGCACGTGTCTGTGACGCCTCGACCTCTGCCAAACCGGCAGGCGGCCCGCTGTACAGCACGTGCCCGCCATGTTCGCCAGCGGCCGGGCCGACGTCGATCAGCCAGTCGGCCCGGCGCATGGTTTCCAGGTCATGCTCCACCACAAACAATGAATTGCCGGCGGCCTTCAAGCGCTCAAGCGCGGTGAACAGCGCTTCGCCATCGGCCGGGTGCAGGCCTGCAGAGGGCTCGTCCAGCACATAGATCACGCCGAACAATTGCGAGCCCAATTGCGTCGCCAGACGCAGGCGCTGCAACTCGCCGGATGACAGGGTCGGCGTACTGCGCTCCATCGACAGATAGCCCAACCCCAACTCGGTCAAGGTGCTCACCCGCTCGAGCAGATCCTCGGCGATGCGCTGGGCCGCCAGGCGTTTTTCCACCGATAGTTTCATCTTGTCCTGCCCGGCAGCGACCGGGCGTAATACCTCCGCCAAGCGGGTCAGCGACAACTGCGCCAGCTCACCAATATCCAGCCCGGCAAACTTCACCGACAACGCGGCCTTGGTCAGGCGCTTGCCCTCGCATAACGGGCAGGCGCTGCCCTGCATGAACTGCGACACGCGCTTTTTCATCAGCGCGCTTTGGGTGTGGGTGAAGGTGTGCAGGATATAGCGCCGCGCGCCGCTGAACGTGCCCTGGTAACTCGGCTCCAGCTTGCGCTTAAGCGCATCGCGGGTCTGCGCCGGGGTGAAGCCTGCGTACACCGGGACGGTGGGGGTTTCTTCGGTGAACAGGATCCAGTCGCGCTGCTTTTTCGGCAGGTCGCGCCACGGGATGTCCACGTCGTAGCCCAGCGTCACCAGGATGTCGCGCAGGTTCTGGCCCTGCCACGCCAATGGCCAGGACGCCACGGCGCGCTGGCGGATGGTCAGCGAAGGGTCCGGCACCATCAGCGCCTCGGTCACTTCATACACTCGGCCCAGGCCATGGCATTGCGGGCACGCGCCCTGGGGCAGGTTCGGTGAAAAGTCCTCGGCATACAGCATCGTCTGCCCAGGCGGGTAGCTGCCGGCACGCGAATAGAGCATACGGATCAGGCTCGACAAGGTGGTCACGCTGCCCACCGACGACCGCGCACTCGGCGTGCCGCGCTGCTGTTGCAGGGCCACGGCCGGTGGCAGGCCTTCGATGGAGTCCACGTCCGGCACGCCCACCTGGTCAATCAGGCGTCGCGCATAGGGCGCCACGGATTCGAAATAACGCCGCTGGGCTTCGGCATACACCGTGGAAAACGCCAGGGATGATTTACCCGAACCGGACACGCCGGTGAATACCACCAGGGCATCCCGGGGAATGTCGACATCGACGTTACGCAGGTTATGTTCGCGGGCACCGCGCACGCGGACAAAACCCGGGCGCTGTGCAGTGATCGGGGGGATGTCGCGCTGTGAAGTCATGGGCAACCTTGGTGGGCGGTAAGCACGCTGCGCACCCGTTGCGTGAGGGCTTCGGGGCTGTAGGGCTTGCTCAGCAGATGAATGTCGGGGCTCAGCAGATGGTTGCTGGACAGGATGTCGCGGGTATGGCCGGAGGTGAACAGCACCGCAATCGGCGGCTCTTGAGCGCGCGCCCAGTTGGACAGGTCGGTGCTTTTGATTTTGCCTGGCATCACCACGTCGGTAAAAATCAGGTCCGGCTTTAGGCCGCCCTGCAAAGCCTGCATCGCGCGGTCGCCGTCTACGGCGGTGAGCACGGTGTAGCCGGCCTGCTCGAGCAGGTCCACGACCGTCACGCGGACGTCGTCGTTGTCCTCGACCACCAGGATCGTCTCCTGGCCACTGACGTCAGGCGTGGGTTCGACGTGGGTGTCCAGGCTTTCTGCACCCAGGCTGCGCGGGAAATACATTTGCACCACCGTGCCCCTGCCCTCCTCGCTCCATACCTCGACATGCCCGCCACTTTGGCGCACAAAGCCAAACACCATGCTCAGGCCCAGGCCCGTGCCATGGCCCTCGCGCTTGGTGGTGAAAAACGGCTCGAACACCCGCGCCAACACCGCTGCCGGCATACCCACGCCGATATCCGTGACGGCCAGGCGTACGTACTCGCCCGGCTTGATACTTTTGCCGGCGCACTCCCTGGGATTGAGGATGATGTTTTCGCCGGTGATCCGAATCACACCCTCGCCCTGCATCGCATCGCGGGCATTGATGGCCAGGTTGAGCAGCGCGTTTTCCAGTTGGTTGCGGTCGACGTTGATGCACCAGGAGTCCTGGGGCAATTGCACATCGATATGAATGGTCTCCCCGAGCGCGCGTTGCAGCAACTCGCCGAGGCCGGCGTAGATACGCTGCGGGTTGTATACGGCGGGGGACAGCGGCTGGCGACGGGCAAAGGCCAGCAGTTGCGAGGACAGCTTGGCGCCACGCTCCACCGCCGAAATCGCCGCGGTGACGCGCCGTTGCACCTGCTCGTTGTCCGGCTCATGCCGGGCCAGCAGGTACAGGTTGCCGGCGATCACTTGCAGCAGGTTATTGAAGTCATGGGCCACGCCACCGGTCAGCCCGCCAATCGCTTCAAGTTTTTGCGACTGGCGCAGTTGCTCTTCGGCGGCAGAACGCGCCTGCACTTCGTCGGCGACGCGCTGCTCGAGGTTGTGCGTAAGCTCCTGGCGCACACGTTCAGACTTCACGTGTTCGGTGGTCTCGATCACCATCACCATGACCCCGGCAGGCCGCTGATCATCATCGGGAACGGGGCTGTAATACAGGTCCATCCAGACTTCTTCAGGCTGACCGTTGCGAAGCAACTCCAAGGGAAAATTGCGATAGGACAAGGTCCCGCCTGCCAGGCAGGTGTCCATCACATGGCGATTGAAATCGGCCACTTCCGGCCAGCCCAGTTCCACGGGTGTACCCAGTAGATAGGGATGCCGTCCACCGGCGAACACCGCATAGCTGTCGTTGTAAATCATATGGCCGGCCGGCCCCCACAGCATCACCATCGGCATCGGCGAGGCCAGCAACATTTGCACAGCGCTGCTCAGGCTGCAGGGCCACTGGTCAATCGGCCCCAACGGGGTCGACGACCAATCGAACGCGCGGATTCGCTGGGCCATTTCACCGCCCCAGCCTTGGCAACCGTGGGTATTGGATAAAAACTGCATGGCTGGCTCTTGGCAAACGGATACGTGGAGGGGTCGCTATAGCCCTGATAATTGCTTGGAGCCCCGCGGGCGTGAAACGTTTCATTGCATATTGCTGATCCGCCGAGCGTTGGGCAACTCCCCCTCAATGAAAATCCCGGCTGCGCACAGTGATTCCTTCCAGCAACGGCGTCAGGTCGGTCAAGCGCCCGGCGATCAGGTGCCGCACCTCGCCCACCGCTTCCCAGCGGCCATCCACCTTGAGCAGCCGCGAGCCCACCAGCGCCTGGCGCTGGCGCTCGGCGAGGTCACGCCAGACCACCACATTGAGGTTGCCGAATTCATCTTCCAGGGTCACAAACGTGACCCCGCTGGCAGTGCCTGGCCGCTGGCGACCGGTGACCAACCCGGCGACGCTGACATTGCGCCCATGCTCCACCGCCAGCAGCTCGTTCGAACTGCGACAGCGCCGCCTGCGCAATTCATCACGCAGCAACGCCAGAGGATGCGGGCCGAGGGTGGTGCCGAGCATCGCGTAATCGGCGTGCAAGTCCTCGCCCACCGAGGGTGCGGGCAACTCCACCACCGCCTCGTCTGGGC
>NZ_JBAWDE010000221.1:0-56643 GCF_049590575.1 Pseudomonas sp. | reverse complement strand
GTGCCCGGCGTTGAGGAAGTCGCGGCGCGCCTCGACCATGGCCAGGTTGTCGCCCGGGTCGCGGCTGTTTTTGTGCTGCACCGGCAACAGGTTCAGGTAACCCTGGCGCGCGCGGTCAAAACGGTGCCCGGCGGGGCACGCCACGCCATTGTCCACTGCGTTGAGCGGGGCGCTGCAAATGGGGCAGGCGAGCATCAGGCGAGCAACTTGATCAGGGTCTGGTAGTAGATTTCGGTCAGCACATCGAGGTCGCTGGCCAGGATGCGTTCGTTGACCTGGTGGATCGTCGCGTTGACCGGGCCCAGCTCGACCACCTGGGTGCCGAGCGTGGCGATAAAACGTCCATCCGAGGTGCCGCCGCTGGTGGAGGCCTTGGTTTCGCGCCCGGTGATCGCCTTGATGCTCGCCGACAACGCGTCCAACAATGCGCCTGGTTCGGTGAGGAATGGCAGGCCGGACAGCGCCCACTCCACGTGCCAGTCCAGGCCATGCTTGTCGAGAATCGCCGCAACCCGCTGTTGCAGGCCTTCGACGGTGGATTCGGTGGAGAAACGGAAATTGAACACCGCCGTCAGGTCACCGGGGATCACGTTGGTCGCGCCGGTGCCGGAGTTGAGGTTGGAAATCTGGAAGCTGGTCGGCGGGAAGAAGCTGTTGCCGTCGTCCCAATGCTCGGCGGCGAGTTCCGCCAGGGCCGGGGCGGCCAGGTGGATCGGGTTCTTCGCCAGGTGCGGGTACGCCACGTGGCCCTGTACACCGCGCACGGTCAGGGTCGCGCCGAGGGAGCCGCGACGGCCGTTCTTGACCACGTCGCCGACCAGGGTGGTGCTCGACGGCTCGCCGACGATGCACCAGTCCAGGCGCTCCTTGCGCGCGGCCAGGCGCTCGATCACGGCTTTGGTGCCGTGGTGCGCCGGGCCTTCTTCATCGCTGGTGATCAGGAAGGCGACCGAGCCCTTGTGGTCCGGGTAGTCAGTGACGAAACGCTCGGAGGCGACGAGCATCGCGGCCAGGCTGCCTTTCATGTCGGCCGCGCCACGCCCGCAGAGCATGCCGTGTTCGTCGATAAGGGCGTCGAACGGGTCGTTCTGCCAGGCCTGTACCGGGCCGGTCGGGACCACGTCGGTGTGGCCGGCAAAACACAGCACCGGGCCGTCGTGCTTGCCATGGGTGGCCCAGAAGTTGTCCACGTCCTCGATGCGCATCGGCTCAAGCTTGAACCCGGCATCGCCCAGGCGCTGCATCATCAGCTTCTGGCAGTCGGCGTCGACTGGCGTGACCGACGGGCGACGGATCAGGTCGATAGCAAGTTGAAGGGTCGGCGAAAGGTCGGCATGGGCCGTCATGGGAAAACTCCGGGCAGCGTGTAATGGGCGCAGGACGAATGTGGCATACAGAACTTGAAACGGCGCAGGACAAATGTGGGAGCTGGCAAGCCAGCTCCCACACAAAGCAGGGCCAGCCCAAGACTCACAAAAGGGCCGTTATCTTATAGCAAAACGGCGGCCAGAGGCCGCCGTTTAGTGCATTGCGCAAGTTTTTACTCAACCGTTGCCGGCTCCACCTTCGGCGCCGGTTTGGGCAGCGACGAGAGGAACGCCATGACCAACGCTGCGACGTACGGCAGCGACTGCACCAGCAGCATCACCACCCAGAAGCGGATGTCATTGCTCGGCAGACCCTGCACCAGGTAGATCCCCAGCGCCGCGCCCCACAACAGCAGCATGATGAACATTTCTTCGCGGGCTTCGGAAATCGCTACCCAGAAGCCGTGGTTATCCGCGTTTTTCGGGGTCCGAAAGAACGGAATACTGGTGGTGAAGAAGCCATACAGCACCGCCTTGGCGATGGTGTGGGACAACGCCAGCCCAGCCAGGGCCGCGCAGAACGCGTCCTTGAGGTTCACGCCCACCGCACGGCGGTACAGGAAGATGATCTTGCCCACCTTGAACACGAACAGCGCCAATGGCGGGATCGCGAAAATCAGCAGCGGCGGGTCGACCCGGGTCGGCACGATGATCATCGCCGCCGACCACAACAGTGCACCGACGGTGAAGAAAATGTTCATGCCATCCGCCACCCACGGCAACCAGCCTGCGAGGAAGTGGTAACGCTGGCCACGGGTCAGCTCGGTGCCCTTGCCACGCAGCAGGCTGGCGGTGTGGCGCTTGATGATCTGGATCGCGCCATAGGCCCAGCGGAAACGCTGTTTCTTGAAGTCGATAAAGGTATCCGGCATCAAGCCCTTGCCGTAGCTGTCGTGGTAATACGCCGCCGACAGGCCTTTTTCGAATACCCGTAGGCCAAGTTCGGCGTCTTCGCAGATGCACCAGTCGGCCCAGCCGAGTTCTTCGAGCACCGAGCGCCGGGTCATGGTCATGGTGCCGTGCTGGATGATCGCGTCACGGTCGTTGCGGGTGACCATGCCGATGTGGAAGAAGCCTTTGTATTCCGCGTAGCAGAGCTTCTTGAAGGTGCTTTCGTTCTGGTCGCGGTAATCCTGCGGCGACTGCACCACGGCGATTTTCGGGTCGGCGAAGTGCGGCACCATGTGCTTGAGCCAGTTCGGCGACACGCAGTAGTCAGAGTCGATCACCGCGATCACTTCGGCATCCTTGGCGGTGTGCGGGATCAGGTAGTTCAGCGCGCCGCCCTTGAAGCCGGCCAGGGGCGCGACGTGGAAGAACTTGAAGCGCGGGCCGAGGGTTTCGCAGTAATCGCGCACCGGCTCCCATACCGTCGGGTCCTTGGTGTTGTTGTCGATGATCAGGACTTCGTAGTCCGGGTAATCGAGGGCGGCCAGGGCGTCGAGGGTCTGCTTGACCATCTCCGGCGGCTCGTTGTAGCACGGCACATGGATCGACACTTTAGGGCGGTAGTGTGAATCCCCCTCGACGGGCAGGAATTCACGCCGGCGCTTGTGGGTCCACACCGCTTCGGCCAATTCGTGGGCTTCGGTCAGCAACACGATAAACACGCCCATGGCCCCGAGTGCCAGCAGGAAACCGACGGTCAGGCTGAACCAGGTGCTGTATTGCTGGCTGTAGTCGTAGCCGATCCACACCAGCACCGACCCGCAGAGGAATGCGATAAACGTCAGGAATGTCCGGCCACGCTGGCGCAGGGCCGAGCCGTCGATCATCAGCAGGGTCAGCGACAGCAGCGCAAGCACCACCGAGCCAATGGCCAGCACGCGCCATTGCGGGATCGCCACCACCGGGCCTTCAAAGTTGAATTTCTGCTGGCGGGCGCCGTTGAACACCCCCCAGTAAGCGCCGGCCGAGCCTTCGTCGCTGACTTTCCACGGCTGGTCAAACGCCTCGATCACGAAATAGTTGTAGCCCTGGCGGTTCAGCTTGTTCACCAGCGTACGCAGGTAAATCGCCTGGTCGGCCGGCGACGTTTCATTGCCGCCGCGCATACGCCCGTTACTCGGCCAGCCGACTTCCGACAGCAGCAGCGGCTTTTTCGGGAACAGTTTTTTCAGATCCTTGGCGCGGTCGAGTACGTACTGACCGGCTTTATCCATCGGAATATATTCCCAGAACGGCAGGATGTGCGCGGCGATCAGGTCGACGTGCTTGGCCAGTTGTGGGTTCTTTTCCCAGATGTCCCATTGCTCGGACGTCGTCACCGGCACTTTTACCGCGGCGCGTACCCGGTCCAGCAGCACGATCAATGCTTCAGGCGTGATGTCCTTGCGGAACACGGCTTCGTTACCCACCACCACCCGCACCACACTGCGCGAGCTGTTGGCGATTTCGATGGCTCGCTGGATTTCACGCTCGTTGCGTTCCAGGTCGGGGCTGATCCAGATCCCGAGGGTCACACGCAGGCCAAACTCTTCCGCCAGCCCAGGGATGTCGCCCAGGGTGCCGTCGACCGAGTAGGTACGGATGTTGTCTGTCAGCTTGCTCATGATCGCCAGGTCCTGGCGCATTTGCTCGTCAGTCGGGAACTGGTTTTTCTGGGGGAACTGGCCCTGCTGAAACGGCGAGTAGGAGAACCCGGAGATCTGTTCAGGCCAGTTGGGGGTGGTGACCGGGCGGTTGATCAGCGCCCAGAAGCCGGTGAACAGCGCGGCAATTGCCAGCACCACCACCAGGTTGAGTCCAAATTTACGCGATGACATAGCTATTTCGGGTTCCAAAGGGTGTGGAACGAAAAGAGGTGTCGGCCTACGCCGAACGGCGCGCATCCTACACCGGCCTTTCACTGACCGTACAGCAAGCCGAGAAAAACCGGACGTTGGGCAGCGAAAGACCATGTAAGTTCTTAACTTGTAGCTTGTAGGTTAAAACTTGTCGCGGCAAAGCCCTATAATGCGCGCCGGTTTTTGGGGTAATGGTCATGAGCACAGAAGATCCGCGGTTTGCAGGCGTCGCCCGCTTGTATGGCATTGAAGGGCTGGAACGCTTGAAGGCGGCCCACGTAGCGATCGTCGGGGTCGGCGGCGTGGGCTCGTGGGCGGCGGAAGCCATCGCCCGTTGCGGAGTGGGCGAAATTTCGCTGTTTGACCTGGACGATGTCTGTGTCAGCAACAGCAACCGCCAGTTGCACGCCCTGGACAGCACCGTGGGCAAGCCCAAGGTCGAGGTGATGGCCGAGCGCCTGCGCGGCATCAACCCGGATTGCACGGTGCACGCGGTGGCGGATTTCGTGACCCGCGACACCATGGCTGAATACATCACGCCGAACATCGATTGCGTGATCGACTGCATCGACGCGGTCAACGCCAAGGCCGCGCTGATCGCCTGGTGCAAGCGCCGCAAGATCCAGATCATCACCACCGGTGGCGCCGGCGGGCAGATCGACCCGACGCTGATCCAGGTCTGCGACCTGAACCGCACCTTCAATGACCCGCTGGCCTCGAAAGTGCGCTCCACCTTGCGCCGTGACTACGGTTTTTCCCGCACGGTGACCCGCCACTACAGCGTGCCGTGTGTGTTCTCCACCGAGCAGCTGCGTTACCCGAAGCCGGACGGCAGCATCTGCTTGCAGAAGAGTTTTGTGGGGGATGGGGTGAAACTGGACTGTGCCGGTGGGTTTGGCGCGGTGATGATGGTGACAGCGACCTTTGGCATGGTCGCGGCGACCAAGGCGGTGGACAAGATTGTGGCCGGGGTGCGCAGGCCGTCGGAGCGGGTCAAGCCGGCTTAAATATCATCGTCAAACACAGATCAAACTGTGTGTGGGGCCTGTGTGGGAGCTTCTACATTTGGTTTTATGTACGGCTCAATTCCCGCATGCGCTGCAGGACTGCATTCAAGCCATTGCTGCGCGACGGCGACAGTTGGCGAGAAAGCCCCAGTTGATTGAACCAGTCAGGCAAGTCGACCGCCTGCAACTCGTCCGGCGACAACCCGTTGACCCGCGCCAGCAGCAATGCGACCAAGCCACGAATCATGCGGGCCTCACTGCTGGCGGCGAACTGCCAGTGGCCGTCCTGCAAGCGCCCGACCAACCACACCAGGCTTTCACAGCCCTGCACGAGGTTGGCATCGACTTTATCCTCATCCGCCAATACGGGCAGGCGCTCGCCCCACTGCATCAGCATTCGCGCGCGTTGCTCCCAGCTGCCGACGGCCTGAAAGGCCTCCAACGCGGCAACCGCATCCACCGGCAAGCTCATCGCAGCATGTCCAACGCCTGGTCCAGCGCTTCAAAAAAGCGCTCCAGGTCATCGGAGTCGTTGTACAGCGCCAGGGACACACGGATCGCGCCGGACAAGTGCATGGCCTTCAGTAGCGGCATCGCACAATGGTGCCCCGCGCGTACGGCAATGCCTTGCTCGGTCAGCAGGTGCGCGAGGTCGGCGTTGTGCACGCCGTCCACCACAAAACTGACCAGCGCAACCTGCGGCGCGCCGAGTACACGCACGCCATTGCGCGCTTTCAGCCCGCGCAGCAGGTAGTCGTGCAGCGCTGCTTCATGCGCGATGACTGCCGTGTGGTCGAGCGAACTCAAGTAATCCAGGCTGGCGCCCAGGCCGATCACGCTGGCGATCGGCGGCGTGCCGGCTTCGAAGCCCAGCGGCGCCGGGCGGAAGCTGGCGCTTTGGTAGTCAGCCTGCTGCACCATTTCGCCTCCAAATTGCCAGTGGCGCAGGTGATGCAGGGCTTCGTTACGGCCAAACAGCACGCCGACGCCGTCCGGGCCATACAGCTTGTGGCTGGAAAATACATAAAAATCGCAGCCCAGGGCTTGCACGTCATGACGTCCATGCACGATACCTTGTGCGCCGTCGACCACGCTCAGCGCGCCATGCGCCTTGGCCAGGGCCAGCAGGGCCTCCAACGGTTGCCAGGCGCCGAGCACGTTGGACAACTGGCTCACCGCCAGCAGGCGCGTACGCGGGCCGATCAACTCGGCGGCGGCTTGCAGGTCGATCACGCCGTTTTCGCCGAGGGGCAACACCACCAGGCTCAGCGCACGACGCTTGGCCAGTTGCTGCCAGGGCAGCAGGTTGGCGTGGTGTTCCAGGGCGCTGATGACAATCTCATCGCCCGCATTGAATAAGTGCTCGAGGCCATAGGCCAAGAGGTTCAGCGCAGAGGTCGCGCCGTGGGTAAACACGATGTGCCCGCTGTCACCTGCATTTAACCACTGCGCAACCTTGCTGCGACTGTCCTCGAAGGCCTGGGTCGCGTGGGCGCCCGGCAAATGCTGGGCACGGTGCACATTGGCGGCGCCGTTGGCGTAGTAATGGCTGATCGCGTCCAACAGGGCCTGGGGTTTTTGCGTGGTGGCGGCGTTGTCCAGGTAGGTCTGGTCTTGCCGTTGCAGGGTGGCGATGGCTGGGAAATCGGCGCGCCAGGGGGAGGGCACAAGCATGGTGATCAAGACTCGTATAAGCGGGCCGCCCTTTGATGGCGCGGCCCGCTAGTGGCATCGAGTGGCTGCTTAGTTGTGAGCGTGCAGCGCTTCGTTCAGTTCGATGGCCGATTTGTGGGTTTTGCACTCCACGGCACCGGTTTCGGAGTTGCGGCGGAACAGCAGGTCCGGTTGGCCGGCCAGCTCGCGGGCCTTGACCACTTTGACCAGTTGGTTCTGCTCGTCCAGCAGCGCGACCTTGGTCCCGGCGGTCACGTACAGGCCCGACTCCACGGTATTGCGGTCGCCCAACGGGATACCGATACCGGCGTTGGCACCGATCAGGCAGCCTTCGCCGACCTTGATCACGATGTTGCCGCCGCCCGACAGGGTGCCCATGGTGGAGCAACCGCCGCCCAGATCCGAACCCTTGCCCACGAATACGCCGGCCGATACACGGCCTTCGATCATGCCCGGGCCTTCGGTGCCGGCGTTGAAGTTGACGAAACCTTCGTGCATCACGGTGGTGCCTTCGCCCACGTAGGCGCCCAGGCGGATACGCGCCGCGTCAGCGATACGCACGCCGCTCGGCACCACGTAGTCGGTCATTTTCGGGAACTTGTCCACCGAGAACACTTCCAGCAGCTCGCCACGCAGGCGCGCTTCCAGTTGGCGTTCGGCCAGCTCGTTGATGTCGATCGCGCCCTGGCTGGTCCACGCCACGTTCGGCAGCTGCGGGAACACACCGGCCAGGCTCAGGCCGTGCGGCTTGACCAGGCGATGGGACAGCAGGTGCAGCTTGAGGTAGGCCTCAGGCGTGGAGGTCAGTGCGGCGTCTTCGGCCAGCAGGGTTGCCACCAGCGGCGTATGGCTTTCGGCCAGGCGGCTGAGCAGCGCGGCCTGGGCAGCGTCGACGCCTTTAAGCGCGTCAGCCAGTTGCAGCGCCTGGGTGACGGTGAAAGTGATGGCCTGGTTGCCTTCGCTGTAGCCGAGGATCGGTGCGATGGCGGCAACGATTTCAGCCGACGGGTTGAGCAAGGGTTGTGCGTAAAACACTTCCAGCCAAGCACCTTGGCGGTTCTGAGTGCCGACGCCGAAGCCCAGGCTGAACAGGGAATTGGACATGCTGTTACCTCTACAAAAATGGAATGGCTGGCCTACTTGAGGGCCGCCGAATAACTATCTGGCTTGAAGCCAATCAGGGTTCTGTCACCGAGATCCAGCACCGGGCGCTTGATCATCGAGGGTTGTGCGAGCATCAATTCAATGGCTTTCGACTGATCGAGATCGGCTTTGCGTTCGTCTTCGAGTTTGCGAAAGGTGGTGCCCGCACGGTTCAAAACCACCTGCCAACCGTGCTCGTTGCACCATTGGGTCAAGTGTTCGCGGTCGATACCGGCCGTTTTGTAGTCGTGGAACTCATAGCTCACACCCTGCTCATCGAGCCAGGTGCGCGCCTTTTTCATGGTGTCGCAGGCTTTGATGCCGAAAAGGTGCAACGTTTTGCTTGAAGCGGTCAAGGAATTGCCCCCCTTTGGACCAATGAAACTGAAAGGTCACGGATTATGCCACGCCCAGCGCTTTTGGGTGCCGCTCGTCAGCACCGTGCGACTTTTGTGCAAAAGCCAGCGGGCCGCCTGGCCAAGTAACATAGCCGGGTAATATGGCACTTCAAAGGCCAGTTGTTGCCTGATGTGTGTCGTTGCAAGTCGATTGTCCGGGAAACCCGCGTTATGCAAACCGCCTACACCGTTCTTATCCTGCTGATGCTGGTCAGCGTTTCGCGTCTTGTCGGGCGTGTCATCCCTCTGCCGTTGCCCCTGGTGCAGATCGCCGCCGGCGCCTTGCTGGCCTGGCCCACGTTGGGGCTGCACGTAGCGCTGGATCCTGAGCTGTTCCTGTTTCTGTTCCTGCCACCTCTGTTGTTTTCCGATGGCTGGCGCATGCCCAAACGCGAGTTGTGGCGCCTGCGTGGGCCAATCCTGACGCTGGCGGTGGGGCTGGTGCTGTTCACCGTAGTCGGTGCCGGTTACTTCATTCATTGGATTCTGCCGACAATCCCATTGCCGGTTGCCTTCGCCCTGGCGGCTGTTTTATCACCGACGGACGCCGTGGCGGTGTCGGCCATTTCCCAGAATCGATTGCCAACGCCGCTGATGCACATGCTCCAGGGCGAGGCCTTGATGAATGATGCGTCGGGCCTGGTGACCTTCAAGTTCGCCCTGGCAGCGGCGTTGACCGGGGTGTTCTCCCTGGCTGACGCCAGCCTGACCTTTGTGCTGGTGGCCGTGGGTGGCCTCGCCGTGGGTGTGGCCTTGAGCTGGCTGGTCGGGCGCCTGCGCGCATGGATGATTGCCCGTGGCTGGGACGACCCGGCCACCCATGTGGTGTTCATGTTGCTGCTGCCGTTTGCCGCTTATGTGCTGGCTGAACGCCTGGGTGCGTCGGGCATTTTGTCCGCAGTCGCGGCGGGCATGATGCAAAGCTGGCTCGACCTGCTGCCGCGCCAGACGAGCACACGCTTGCTCAATCGCAGCGTCTGGGCATTGCTGGAATTTGCCTTCAATGGCCTGATCTTCCTGCTGCTGGGCCTGCAGTTGCCGGACATCATCAAGGCCGTGGTCAGCCATGAGCCGACACTCTGGCCAACCCTGTTGTATCGCTGCCTGGATGTGATTGCGATCTTTCTGGTGCTGGTGGTGTTGCGCTTTATCTGGGTGCAAAGTATTTGGCGGCTGTCGGGTTTATTACGCCGTATTCGTGGGAAAAGTGAGCTGACGATGGTGCCCACTGCGCGGTCCTGCTGGTTGCTGACCGTCGGTGGCGTGCGCGGTGCCGTGACCTTGGCCGGTGTGATGTCGGTGCCATTACTGCTGGCGCCGGGGCAAGACTTCCCCGAGCGCGACCTATTGATCTTCATCGCCGCCGGCGTGATCCTCCTTTCGCTGGTTGCCGCCTGCATCGCCTTGCCGCTGCTGTTGCGCGGCATCGAAAAGAGCCCGGATGAAAAGCGCCACAACGAAGTGCGCGAGGCCTGGAAAAAGACCGCTGTGGCCGCGATCCATGCCCTGGAGGCTGAAGAGAGCGCCGAAACAGAAACCCAGGACGCCGCCCAGGCTGCGCTCGCCACTGAGCTCAAGGCGCGGCTGATGTCGGAATACCGTCATCAATTGGACGTGTTCAACGATTCGGCCGAAGCGCAGGCGCTGGCGCTGCAGATGGACCAGCTTGAACGCAAGCTGCGGCTCAAGGCCCTGCGCGCGCAGCGTCTGGAGTTGTACAGCCTGAGCCGTCATCACCAGATCGGTGATGACGTGTTGAGGGAGATATTGGCGGATCTGGATATGAGTGAAGCCAACCTGGGTCATGTGAAATGACCCGTCGGGTGTTTATCGGCGACGCTGAATAAACGCTCGAATCCGCTCAGCCGCTTCCACACATTCGGCCAACGGCGCTACCAGCGCCATGCGCACGCGCCCGGCGCCGGGGTTGGTGCCGTCGACTTCCCGCGACAGGTACGAGCCCGGCACCACGGTCACGTGTTCTTCCACGAAGAGGTCGCGGCAGAAGGCGGCGTCGTCGCCATTCACGTTCGGCCACAGATAGAAGCCGCCATCCGGGGCTTGGACATCCAGCACTGGCTTGAGAATGGCCAGCACCGCGTCAAATTTTTCACGATAGAGGTCACGGTTGGCCTGCACGTGGGCTTCATCCTGCCAGGCGGCAATACTGGCCAGCTGGGTTTGCACCGGCATTGCGCAGCCGTGGTAGGTCCGGTACAGCAGGAAAGCCTTGAGGATTTCGGCGTCGCCCGCCACAAACCCGGAGCGCAGGCCCGGCAGGTTGGAACGCTTGGACAGGCTGTGGAATACCACGCAGCGTTTGAAGTCCTGGCGACCCAGTTCGACGCAGGCGCTGAGCAGGCCCGGCGGTGGGGTTTGTTCGTCGAAGTAGAGTTCGCTGTAGCACTCGTCGGCGGCGATCACGAAGTCGTATTCGTCGGCCAAGGCGATCAGTTTTTTCAGGGTGTCGACCGGAATCAGCGCGCCTGTGGGGTTGCCGGGGGAGCACAGGAACAGGATCTGGCAACGCTTCCAGATGTCGGGAGAAACTGCATCGAAATCCGGGTTGAAGCCGTTTTCGTCCAGGCACGGCAGATAGTGCGGCTTGGCCCCGGCCAGGAACGCGGCGCCTTCGTAGATCTGATAGAACGGGTTGGGGCTGACCACCAAGGCATCGTCGCCGCGGTTGACCACGGTCTGGGTGAAGGCGAACAGCGCTTCACGGGTGCCATTGACCGGCAGGATATTGCGCGCCGGGTCCAGCCAACCCTTGGGTACGTTGAAGCGGCGTTCGCACCAGGTGCCGATGGCCTCGCGCAGCGCAGGTATGCCCAGGGTGGTCGGGTACACCGCCATCTGGTCGAGATTGTTGGCCAGGGCGTCGGCCACGAATTGCGGAGAGGTGTGCTTGGGTTCGCCGATGGACAGCGCAATCGGGCGCTTGTCCGGGTTCGGCGTGACGCTGCCCAGCAGGGCGCGCAATTTCTCGAACGGGTAAGGTTGCAGCTGGTTCAGGGCGTTGTTCATGAGAGCCTCAATCACGGTGGGCACGGACCCTGGAGCGCTGGCTTGCCTGCAATGGCATTACCTCGGTGTGCCAGAGGCACCGTGGCGCCCGCATCGCAGGCAAGCCAGCTCCCACAGGGCTCGTGGTTGCAAAGTTAAATAATCAAATAGTCAGGCGTGTGAGTTCGACGCCGCTTTCCTGGTTGACGCTCAACTGCTGGACGATGGCTTCCTGCAAACGCTGGCACAGTTCAGGGTCGGACAGCGGCTGGTTGTCGGCATCGGTAATGAAGAACACGTCTTCCACGCGCTCGCCGAGGGTCGCGATCTTGGCGTTCTGCAACGACAAGTCGAATTCCAGGAAAATCCCGCCGATCCGTGCCAGCAAGCCAGGACGGTCCGGGGCGCTGAGCTCCAGCAGGGTCACCGGGCGCTGGGCGTCGTTGGAAATGGTCACCTGGGGCGCAAAGGCAAAGTGCTTGAGCTGGCGCGGCACCCGACGCTGGATGATGGTCGGGTAGTCGTCCGGGTTACGCAGCGCTTCGGTCAGGCCTTCGCGGATCTTTTTCACCCGCGCCGGGTTGTCGCCGATGGACTCGCCTTCGGTGTCGAGCACGATGTAGGTGTCGAGGGTGAACTGGCTGCTCGAGGTGATGACCCGGGCGTCATGGATGTTCAGGTTGAGCTGGTCCATGGCAGCCACGGTCACCGCGAAAAAATCGTGCTGGTCGGGGGCGTAGATGAAAATCTGCGTGCCGCCTTCGAATTCGCGCTGGGTGGTTTCCTTGATCAGCACCAACGGGCCGCCATCGGCGGGCTGCTGCAGGATGGCGTCAGTGTGCCAGGCGACATCGCCGGCGGTGTGGCGCAGGAAGTAATCGTCGCCCAGCTGCGACCAGAGTTGCTCGACATCGTCGGGGTCGTTGCCGCCGCGCACCAGGATATCCAGGGCTGCGCTTTGGGTGCGGCGGATCTGTTCTTCGCGGTCGACCGGGTTTTCCAGGCCACGCCGCAGCGCGCGCTTGGTCTCGGTGTACAGCTGACGCAGCAGGCTCGCACGCCACGAGTTCCACAGGGTCGGGTTGGTGGCGTTGATGTCGGAAACGGTCAGCACATACAGGTAGTCCAGATGGGTCTCATCGCCGACGATCCCGGCGAAATCGTGGATGACCTGCGGGTCGGACAAGTCTTTGCGCTGGGCGGTAGTGGACATCACCAAGTGGTTCTGCACCAGCCAGACGATCAGGCGGCTGTCCCACATAGGCAACTGGTGGCGCTGGCAGAAGGCCTCGGCATCGACCGCGCCGATCTCCGAGTGATCGCCATGCCGGCCTTTGCCGATGTCGTGGTACAGGCCGGCCAGGTAGATCAGCTCCGGCTTGGGCAGCTTGGCCATCAGCTTACTGGCCAGCGGGAATTTCTCTGACACCTGCGTGTACTGCAACTTACGCAGGTGCTTGATCAGGTTCAGGGTGTGGGCGTCCACGGTATAGATGTGGAACAGGTCGTGCTGCATCTGCCCGACAATAAAGCCGAACTCCGGCAGGTAGCGCCCGAGAATGCCGTAGCGGTTCATGCGCCGCAGGTTGCGGTGGATGCCGATCTTGCACTTGAACAGCTCGATAAACAGGCTGGTGTTGCGGATATCATTGCGGAAATCGTCGTCGATCAGGTGCCGGTTTTCCCGCAGCAGGCGAATGGTATCGGCGCGCACGCCTTTGATTTCCGGCTGCTGGGCCATCAGCACGAAGATTTCCAGCATGGCGAACGGCGTACGGCGGAATACGTTGTCGTTGCGCGCCTCGATATAGCCGTCGTGCAGTTGGAAGCGCGAGTTGATCGGCTGCGGCGGCGCCTCGTCTTCGGGGGCTAGGATCACTTCTTCGAAGTGCTGGATGATCAGGTCGCTGAGCTGGGCAATGCTCATGACCACCCGGTAATACTGCTGCATGAAGCTTTCGATGCTGGTCTTCGCGTCCTCGCCTTCAAAACCCAGCAGGGTGGCGATGGAGCGCTGGTGGTCGAACAGCAGGCGGTCTTCGGAGCGCCCGGCGAGCATGTGCAGGGCGTAGCGCACTTTCCACAGGAATTCCTGGGACGAGGCCAGCAGGGCGTTTTCACTTTCTACCAGGAAACCTTCGCCGGCCAGGGCCCGCAGGTTCAGGGTGCCGTACTGGCGACGCGCTACCCAGAGAATCGTCTGGATATCCCGCAACCCGCCCGGCGAGCCTTTGACGTTGGGTTCCAGGTTGTATTCGGTGTCGTTGTACTTGTGGTGCCGGGCCTTCTGCTCGGCACGCTTGGCCAGGAAGAACTCCTTGCTCGGCCACATGTGCGCGGTGCTGGTGACTTCCAGCATGCGCTGGCGCAGGCGCTCGGGGCCGGCGATGGTGCGGCTTTCCATCAGGTTGGTGATCACCGTGAGGTCGGCGCGGGCCTCTTCGGCGCACTCGTCCACCGAGCGTACGCTCTGGCCGACTTCCAGGCCGATGTCCCACAGCAGGGTCAGAAAACGCTCGATGGAATCGCGAAAGATCTCATGATCGGCGCTGTCCAGCAGGATCAGCAGGTCGATGTCGGAGTAGGGGTGCAGCTCGCCGCGACCGTAGCCGCCGACCGCCACCAGGGCGATATCGGCGTCTTCGCTCCAGTTGAACTGTTCCCAGGCCTTTTGCAGGATGTTATCGACGAACCAGGCGCGGTCCTCGATCAGTCGGCGGATGTCGCGGCCGCTGCGAAAACGCGCGTCGAGCACCTCGCGGGCCTGGCGTATAGCCTTCTTGAAGGCGGCGATGGGGCTCGCCTTCAGTGCCAGCTCGGCCTGGAACTGGCCACGGTCGAAGAGTTCGGGATCCACCTGGGGCATCGATCGGCTTTCCTTTCTATCTATCAGTCAGTCACAACACAGTGTGGGAAAACCTTGGCAGCCTTTTTACGCCGAAACCCGTGGGATGGTGTCGTCGGCGCGCAGGGTGAAGATTTCGTAGCCGGTTTCGGTGACCAGCAGGGTGTGTTCCCACTGGGCCGAGAGCTTGCGGTCCTTGGTGATGGCGGTCCAGCCATCGCCCAGCACCTTGGTGTCGGCCTTGCCCTGGTTGATCATCGGCTCGATGGTGAAGGTCATGCCTGCCTTGAGTTCCATGCCGGTGCCGGCGCGGCCGTAGTGCAGGATCTGCGGTTCTTCGTGGAACACCGTGCCGATGCCATGGCCGCAGAACTCACGGACCACCGAGAAGCCGTTCTTTTCGGCGTGCTTCTGGATGACTTCACCGATATCGCCGAGGCGGCAGCCAGGCTTGACGATTTCGATGGCTTTGTACATGCACTCCTGGGTGACCTGAGACAGGCGCTCAGCCCAGACCGGCACGGTGCCGACGTGGAACATGCGGCTGGTGTCGCCGAAGTAGCGGTCCTTGATCACGGTCACGTCGATGTTCAGGGTGTCGCCGTCCTTCAACGGTTTATCGCCGGGAATCCCGTGGCAGACCACGTGGTTGACCGAGGTGCAGATCGACTTGGGAAAGCCCTTGTAGTTCAGCGGTGCAGGGATGGCGCCTTGCACGTTGACTATATAGTCGTGGCAGATCTGGTTCAGGGTTTCGGTGGTGATGCCGGGCTTGACGTGCTCGGCGATCATTTCCAGCACGTCGGCAGCCAGTTTGCCGGCGATGCGCATGCCAGCGATGTCTTCGGCGGTTTTCAAGCTAACGGTCATACGGGCTCTCTCTAGCGCGACGCGCTGAAATCAATACGGTTTACGGGCGTGCGACAAAAGGTTGCAGAATCCGCACAAGCCCCAAAAAACGCGATTCTAACAGACGATGGCGGCAAATCATGAGCGTCTGATCATCGCTTCTCTCTATAAGGTGGGGCCAAGTCGGCTCTATTCAACGGGTTGCGTGAGCGCCGCGCACACCCGATGTGATTGCGTGTTCCGTTTTCTGCCTTCGTATGGTATAAAATGCGCCGCTTTCCGGGGATACCCCGCGAAGCTTAAATCCACACACGTGTCGACACGATGACCTGGGTGCCGGAGGCGAATGCCGCTGGTTGGTCATTGGGATACGTGGAGGCCAAACCCGACTTATTAAGGAACTATCATGTCCCAAGTCAACATGCGCGATATGCTGAAGGCCGGTGTGCACTTCGGTCACCAGACCCGTTACTGGAACCCGAAAATGGGTAAGTACATTTTCGGCGCGCGTAACAAGATTCACATTATCAACCTTGAAAAAACCCTGCCAATGTTCAACGAAGCGCTGACCTTCGTAGAGCGCCTGGCCCAGGGCAAAAACAAGATTCTGTTCGTCGGCACCAAGCGTTCCGCTGGCAAGATCGTTGCTGAAGAAGCAGCACGTTGCGGTTCGCCGTACGTCGATCACCGCTGGTTGGGCGGCATGCTGACCAACTTCAAAACCATCCGTGCTTCCATCAAGCGTCTGCGTGACCTTGAAGTGCAAGCCGAAGACGGTACTTTCGCCAAGCTGACCAAGAAAGAGGCGCTGATGCGCACTCGCGACCTGGAAAAGCTCGATCGTTCCCTGGGTGGTATCAAGGACATGGGCGGTCTGCCTGACGCACTGTTCGTTATCGACGTTGATCACGAGCGCATCGCGATCACCGAAGCCAACAAGCTGGGCATCCCTGTTATCGGCGTAGTCGATACCAACAGCAGCCCGGAAGGCGTTGACTACATCATCCCAGGCAACGATGACGCAATCCGCGCTATCCAGCTGTACATGGGTTCGATGGCTGACGCTGTAATCCGTGGTCGCAACCACGTTGCTGGTGGTACCGAGCAGTTCGTTGAAGAAGCTCCGGTAGCTGCCGCTGAGTAATTGACGCCCTGGCGTTGACTCAGTAAGCAAAAAGGGGGCTTGGCCCCCTTTTTGCCACCTCGAAAACCATTTGTCGGCTCCCGCTTGCGGCAGCGCAACCTAGCGACTGTAACGTGCAGCGGCCTACAAGGGTGATTCGGGAAGAATTGATCGCCCGTTTGATCGGGTGGAATGGTTGAAAACCTATCCAAGAGGATTTTGAAATGGCAGAGATTACTGCAGCGTTGGTTAAAGAACTGCGTGAGCGCACCGGCGAAGGCATGATGGATTGCAAAAAGGCCTTGACCAAGGCCGGCGGCGACATCGAAAAAGCCATTGATGACATGCGTGCTTCGGGCGCCATCAAGGCTGCCAAGAAAGCAGGCAACGTTGCTGCTGAAGGCGCTATCGCTCTGGTTGAAGACGGCAAAGCCGCCGTTCTGCTGGAAGTGAACTCGCAGACCGACTTCCTCGCTCTGCAAGACGACTTCAAGGCATTCGTTGCTGCCAGCGTCAAGAAAGCCTTCGACGACAAGCTGACTACCGTTGAGCCGCTGATCGAAGCTCAAGAAGCTGATCGTCTGGTACTGGTCGGCAAGGTTGGCGAAAACGTCAACATCCGTCGCCTGACTCGCGTTGAAGGCGATGTGGTTGGCGGTTACCTGCACGGCAACAAAATCGGTGTAGCGGTTGTTCTGAAAGGCGGCGACGTTGAGCTGGCTAAAGACATCGCCATGCACGTAGCAGCCAGCAACCCTGAGTTCCTGCTGCCATCGGAAGTGTCTGCTGAAGCAATCGAGCGCGAAAAAGCCGTGTTCCTGAGCTTGAACGCTGACAAAATCGCCGGCAAGCCGGAAAACATCGTTGAAAACATGATCAAAGGCCGTATCAGCAAGTTCCTGGCTGAGGCGAGCCTGGTTGAGCAGGCGTTTGTCAAGAACCCTGAAATCAAGGTTGGCGAACTGGCCAAGAAAGCCGGTGCTGAAATCGTTTCCTTCACTTACTACAAAGTAGGCGAAGGCATCGAGAAGCCGGTCGACAACTTCGCTGAAGAAGTTGCTGCCCAGCTGGCTGCCGCCAAGCAATAAGACGGTTTCCAACTGTCGCCCGAAAGAGGCTGCCCGCTCACGCGCGCAGCCTCTTTTCAAATGGGATGGCCGATTTTATTTGGCTTACCCCCGGAACTGGCTTACAAAGCCGTGTTCCGATGGCGCTGTGACAGCGTCCAGCTAGAGTGAACGCAAGCCGTAAACGGCTCGCCAAGAATTTTTTAAAAAATACGCCGCAGGAGAGATTCGCAATGGCTCAGCAGGGCAGTGGTTATCAGGCTCGCTATAAACGCATTCTACTCAAGCTTAGCGGCGAGGCCCTGATGGGCTCGGAAGAGTTCGGGATCGATCCCAAGGTGCTTGATCGCATGGCGCTGGAAGTCGGCCAACTGGTCGGTATCGGCGTGCAGGTCGGCCTGGTGATCGGCGGTGGCAACCTGTTCCGCGGCGCGGCACTGAGTGCAGCCGGCATGGATCGGGTGACTGGCGACCACATGGGCATGCTGGCCACTGTGATGAACGCCCTGGCGATGCGTGACGCCCTGGAGCGTGCCAATATCTCGGCTATCGTGATGTCGGCTATTTCCATGGTTGGCGTGACCGATCACTATGATCGCCGCAAAGCCATGCGCCACCTGAACTCCAAAGAGGTGGTGATCTTTGCTGCCGGCACTGGTAACCCGTTCTTCACCACCGACTCGGCGGCTTGCCTGCGTGCCATCGAGATCGATGCCGACGTGGTGCTCAAGGCCACCAAGGTGGATGGCGTGTACACCGCAGATCCATTCAAAGACCCGCATGCCGAGAAGTTCGATCATCTGACCTACGATGAAGTGCTGGATCGCAAGCTGGGTGTGATGGACCTGACGGCAATTTGTCTGTGCCGCGACCATAAGATGCCGCTGCGCGTATTTAACATGAACAAGCCCGGCGCCCTGCTGAATATCGTACACGGCGGCGCAGAAGGGACTCTGATCGAGGAAGGCCAACAATGATCAACGAAATCAAGAAAGACGCCCAAGCGCGTATGCAGAAATCCCTCGAATCGCTGAGCCATGCGTTCGGCCAGATTCGTACCGGTAAAGCGCACCCGAGCATTCTGGGTAGCGTCATGGTGCCTTACTACGGTGCCGACACCCCGCTGAGCGGCGTAGCCAACGTTACCGTAAAAGATTCGCGCACCCTGCAAGTCGTGGCCTTCGAGCGCAACATGCTTGCCGCCGTCGACAAAGCCATCCAGAGCGCCGGCCTGAACCTCAACCCGACCAACCTGGGTGAGCTGCTGCTGATCTCCATGCCGGCACTGACTGAGGAAACCCGCAAGGGCTTCACCAAGCAGGCGCGCAGCGCGGCTGAAGACGCGCGCGTTGCCGTGCGCAACATCCGTCGTGATGCCTTGGGTGACCTGAAGAAGCTGGTCAAGGACAAAGAAATCAGCGAAGACGAAGAGCGCCGTGCCGTCGCCGATATCGACAAGCTGACCAAAGATGCCGAGGCCCAGATCACCAAGGCCACCGAGGAAAAAGAAAAGGACCTGATGGCCGTATAAGGGGTCAGGACGCCTTCATGGAAAAGACCAAGCAGACTGTACCCTCTGTGGTGCCGCGCCATGTCGCGATCATCATGGATGGGAATAATCGCTGGGCGAAGAAACGCTTTATGCCGGGTGTTGCCGGGCATAAAGCGGGTGTCGATGCGGTACGGGCGGTGATTGAGGTGTGCGCCGAGGCCAAGGTCGAAGTGCTGACCTTGTTTGCCTTCTCCAGTGAGAACTGGCAGCGCCCGGCCGAAGAAGTCAGTGCCTTGATGGACCTGTTCTTCAAGGCCCTGCGTCGTGAGGCCAAGCGTCTCAACGACAACAACATCAGCCTGCGTATCATTGGCGATCGCTCGCGGTTCCATCCTGAGCTGCAGGCGGCCATGCGCGAAGCCGAGGCCATCACCGCCGGCGCCAACCGTTTTGTGCTGCAGATTGCGGCCAACTACGGCGGCCAGTGGGATATCGCCCAGGCGGCACAGCGGCTGGCCCGCGAAGTGCAGGCCGGGCATCTGCGACCCGACGACATCACGCCCGAACTGTTGCAAACCTGCCTGGTCACCGGCGACCTGCCGTTGCCGGACTTGTGCATCCGTACCGGTGGCGAGCACCGCATCAGCAACTTCCTGCTGTGGCAGCTGGCTTACACCGAACTGTACTTCTCCGACCTGTTCTGGCCGGACTTCAAACACGATGCCATGCGCACTGCGCTGGCCGATTTCGCTTCCCGTCAGCGTCGTTTCGGTAAAACGAGCGAGCAGATCGAAGCTGGAGCCCGGGTTTAATGCTTAAACAACGAATCATCACAGCCCTGATCCTGTTGCCGATCGCCTTGTGCGGGTTTTTCCTGCTCGAAGGTTCCGGCTTTGCGCTGTTTATTGGCCTGGTGGTGACCCTCGGTGCCTGGGAATGGGCGCGTCTGGCCGGTTTCAATGCGCAGTTGCCGCGAGTGGTGTATGCCGCCGTGGTCGCGCTGTTGCTGTTCCTGATGCATACCTTGTCCAGCATTGTGGTGCCCTGGGTGTTGGGTGCGGCGGTGCTGTGGTGGGCGCTCGCGACCTTCCTCGTGCTGACTTATCCGCGCACCAGCGGGCATTGGTCCAGTGTTGCCAGCAAATTGGTGATTGGCCTGTTGGTTCTGCTGCCGGCCTGGCAAGGCTTGGTCGAGATCAAGAATGCCCCGATGGGCAATTGGCTGATCATGGCTGTCATGGTGCTGGTGTGGGGCGCTGATATCGGTGCCTATTTCTCCGGTCGTGCATTCGGCAAGCGCAAGCTGGCCCCTGCCGTCAGCCCAGGCAAGAGCTGGGAAGGCGTGTACGGCGGCTTGGCGTTGACGTTGTTGATCACGCTGGTGGTGGGTGTGGTGCGTGACTGGTCTGTGCAGCAAATCCTGCTGGCCCTGCTGGGTACCGCCATTGTGGTGTTCATTTCGGTGGTGGGTGACCTCACCGAAAGCATGTTCAAGCGCCAGGCCGGGATCAAGGACAGCAGCAACCTGCTGCCAGGTCACGGCGGTGTGCTGGACCGTATCGACAGCCTCACCGCGGCCATTCCGATCTTTGCCGTGCTGTTGTGGATGACTGCTTCGTGAGTCGGCTGCAGCAGGTTACTGTGCTGGGTGCAACCGGCTCGGTAGGGTTGAGCACCCTGGATGTGATCGCTCGCCACCCGGACCGCTATCAGGTTTTCGCCCTGACCGGCTTCACTCGCCTGAGCGAACTGCTGGCCTTGTGCGTACGCCACGCGCCGCGTTTTGCCGTGGTGCCTGAGGCTGGCGCGGCGCGCGGCCTGCAGGATGACCTGCGGGCTGCCGGGCTGGCCACTCAAGTGCTGGTGGGGGAGGAGGGGTTGTGCCAGGTCTCGGCGGACGCCGAGGTCGATACCGTGGTGGCTGCGATCGTCGGCGCTGCGGGCCTGCGCCCTACCTTGGCCGCCGTCGACGCCGGCAAAAAGATCCTGCTGGCCAATAAAGAAGCGCTGGTGATGTCCGGTGCGCTCTTTATGCAGGCGGTGCGCAAAAGCGGTGCTGTGCTGCTGCCACTCGACAGCGAACACAATGCAATCTTCCAGTGCATGCCCGGTGACTTTGCCCGCGGCCTGAGCCAGGTTGGTGTGCGCCGGATTCTGCTGACGGCCTCCGGTGGGCCTTTCCGGCAGACGCCGTTGGCTGAGCTTGAGCATGTGTCGCCCGACCAGGCCTGCGCGCATCCGAACTGGTCTATGGGGCGCAAGATTTCCGTCGATTCGGCGAGCATGATGAACAAAGGCCTGGAGTTGATCGAGGCGTGCTGGTTGTTCGATGCGCGGCCTGAGCAGGTCGAAGTGGTGATTCACCCGCAAAGTGTGATCCATTCGCTGGTCGACTACGTGGACGGTTCGGTATTGGCGCAGTTAGGCAACCCTGATATGCGCACGCCGATCGCCAACGCCCTGGCCTGGCCGGAGCGGATTGATTCCGGCGTGGCGCCCCTGGACCTGTTCGCGATTGCGCGGCTGGACTTCGAAGCGCCGGACGAGCAGCGGTTTCCGTGTCTGCGCCTGGCGCGGCAAGCGGCGGAGGCGGGTAACAGTGCGCCGGCGATGCTTAACGCGGCCAATGAAGTGGCTGTGGCTGCGTTTCTCGAGCGGCGCATCCGTTTTCCGCAGATCGCGAGTATCATCGAAGACGTTTTGGGGCTTGAGCCTGTAGTGGCAGTCAATGATCTGGGGGCAGTGTTCGAGGCGGATACCAAGGCCCGGACGCTGGCCGAACACTGGTTGAACCGCAACGCGCGTTAGTTTGTGGGCGCGCTTGAGCCTTCAGGCACTGGATTGGAATGCGGAGAAATTAGATGAGTGCGCTTTACATGATTGTCGGCACCCTGGTTGCTCTGGGTGTGCTGGTTACCTTCCACGAATTCGGCCACTTCTGGGTCGCGCGTCGTTGCGGCGTCAAGGTATTGCGCTTTTCCGTCGGTTTCGGCATGCCGTTGCTGCGCTGGCACGATCGCCGTGGCACCGAGTTCGTGATTGCGGCCATCCCATTGGGTGGTTACGTCAAGATGCTCGACGAGCGCGAGGGCGAAGTGCCGGCTGACCAGTTGGATCAGTCCTTCAATCGCAAGACCGTTCGTCAGCGTATCGCGATTGTAGCCGCAGGCCCGATTGCCAACTTCCTGTTGGCGATGGTGTTTTTCTGGGTTCTGGCCATGCTTGGCAGCCAGCAGGTGCGTCCGGTTATCGGCGCGGTCGAGGCGGACAGCATGGCGGCCAAGGCAGGGCTGGTTGCCGGCCAGGAAATTGTTTCGATTGATGGCGAGCCGACCACAGGCTGGGGCGCAGTCAATTTGCAGCTGGTTCGTCGTCTGGGCGAGAGCGGCACCGTCAATGTCGTGGTGCGCGATCAGGATTCCACCACCGAAACCCCGCGTGAGCTGGCCCTTGACCATTGGCTGAAGGGGGCTGACGAGCCTGATCCGATCAAGTCCCTTGGCATCCGTCCGTGGCGTCCGGCGTTGCCGCCGGTGCTCGCCGAGCTGGATCCGAAAGGCCCGGCCCAGGCCGCAGGCCTGAAAGCCGGCGATCGCCTGCTGGCCCTTGATGGGCAGTCGCTGGGCGACTGGCAGCAGGTGGTCGATCTGGTACGTGTACGTCCTGATACCAAAATTGTGCTGAAAGTTGAGCGCGACGGTGCTCAAATCGAGGTCCCCGTGACCTTGTCGGTACGCGGGGAGGCCAAGGCGGCCGGGGGTTACCTGGGTGCCGGCGTCAAAGGTGTCGATTGGCCGCCATCGATGGTGCGTGAGGTCAGCTACGGGCCGTTGGCCGCGATTGGCGAGGGTGCAAAACGCACTTGGACCATGAGTGTACTGACCCTCGAATCGCTCAAGAAAATGTTGTTCGGCGAGCTCTCGGTAAAAAACTTGAGTGGACCGATAACCATTGCTAAAGTGGCGGGCGCTTCTGCCCAGTCGGGTGTCGCGGATTTCCTGAATTTCCTGGCTTATCTGAGTATTAGCCTGGGTGTTCTGAATTTGCTGCCCATTCCAGTATTGGATGGGGGGCATCTGTTGTTTTATCTGGTCGAGTGGGTGCGTGGTCGCCCCTTGTCGGATCGGGTGCAGGGTTGGGGGATACAGATCGGTATCAGTTTGGTGGTCGGGGTGATGTTGTTAGCCCTTGTCAACGATCTGGGTCGACTGTAACGCTTCGCTGAATTGCGAATCTGCCGCATTTTGCGGCAGTTTGTTTATTGCCAGTTGGAATAAGAAAGGACTTCATGAAACGTCTGCTGCTAACTGCGGTTCTCACCGTATTGATGATCGCCGAAGTTCACGCCGAGTCCTTCACCATCTCCGATATTCGCGTCAATGGCCTCCAGCGGGTTTCCGCGGGTAGCGTCTTTGGTGCTTTGCCGTTGAACGTTGGTGAACAGGCTGATGACCGTCGCCTGGTAGAATCCACTCGTGCGCTGTTCAAAACCGGTTTCTTTCAAGACATCCAACTGGGTCGCGAAGGCAACGTCCTGGTTATCACCGTGGTCGAGCGACCTTCTGTCGCCAGTATCGAGATCGAAGGCAACAAAGCGATCTCCACTGAAGACTTGATGAAAGGCTTGAAACAATCCGGCCTGGCCGAGGGCGAAATCTTCCAGCGCGCCACCCTTGAGGGTGTACGTAACGAGCTGCAGCGCCAGTACGTTGCCCAGGGCCGCTACTCCGCGACCGTGGAAACCGAAGTGGTCCCGCAGCCTCGTAACCGTGTCGGCCTCAAGGTCAACATCAACGAAGGCACCGTGGCGGCGATTCAGCACATCAACGTGGTAGGCAATACCAAGTTTGCTGATGACGACCTGATCGACCTGTTCGAGCTGAAAACCACCAACTGGCTGTCGTTCTTCAAGAACGATGACAAGTACGCCCGTGAAAAACTCTCCGGTGACCTGGAGCGTCTGCGTTCCTACTACCTGGACCGTGGCTATATCAACATGGATATCGCTTCGACCCAGGTGTCCATCACCCCGGACAAGAAGCACGTCTACATCACCGTCAACGTTAACGAAGGCGAGAAGTACAAGGTTCGCGACGTCAAGCTGAGCGGCGACCTGAAAGTCCCTGAAGACCAGGTCAAGGCCCTGCTGCTGGTGCAGAAGGACCAGGTGTTCTCGCGCAAGCTGATGACCACCACGTCCGAACTGATCACCCGCCGCCTGGGTAACGAAGGCTATACCTTCGCCAACGTCAACGGCGTGCCGACCCCGCACGATGATGACCACACTGTGGACATCACCTTTGTCGTCGACCCGGGCAAGCGTGCCTACGTCAACCGTATCAACTTCCGTGGCAACACCAAGTCCGCCGACGAAGTGCTGCGCCGTGAAATGCGTCAGATGGAAGGTGGCTGGGCGTCGACTTACCTGATCGACCAGTCCAAGACCCGTCTTGAGCGCCTGGGCTTCTTTAAAGAAGTCAACGTCGAGACCCCGGCCGTACCGGGCGTGGATGACCAGGTCGACGTGAACTACGCCGTAGAAGAGCAAGCGTCGGGCTCGATCACCGCCAGCGTCGGTTTCGCCCAGAGCGCCGGCCTGATCCTTGGTGGTTCGATCACCCAGAACAACTTCCTCGGTACCGGTAACCGTGTGTCCATCGGCCTGACCCGAAGCGAATACCAGAGCCGATATAACTTCGGTTATACCGACCCCTACTGGACTGCAGACGGTGTGAGCCTGGGCTACAACGCCTTCTACCGCACCACCGACTACAAAGACCTCGACGTTGACGTTGCAAGCTATGCGATCGACAGCCTCGGCGCCGGTGTGAACATCGGTTACCCGATCAGCGAGACCTCGCGCCTGACGTTCGGCCTGACCGCGCAACAGGATGAGATCAAGACCGGTGTGTACACCGTGGATGAGATCTTCGACTTCACCCGTCGTGAAGGTGACAAGTTCCTGAACTTCAAGGCGTCTGCCGGCTGGTCCGAGTCGACCCTTAACAAAGGCGTACTGGCTACCCGTGGTCACTCCCAGAGCCTGACCCTGGAAACCACCACGCCGGGCAGCGACCTGTCGTTCTTCAAACTCGACTACCGTGGCCAGCTGTTCACGCCGTTGAGCGACAACTACACCATGCGCCTGCACACTGAACTGGGTTATGGCGATGGTTATGGTTCCACCAACGGCCTGCCGTTCTACGAGAACTACTACGCGGGTGGCTTTAACTCCGTACGTGGTTTCAAAGACAGCACCCTCGGCCCACGTGGTACCCCGAGCCGTGGTGTTGGCGTAACCGGTAACCAAGGCACCGTGGCGGACTCCGACGACGACCCGCTGCCGTTCGGTGGTAACGTGTTGATCCAGGGTGGTGCGGAGATTCTGTTCCCGCTGCCGTTCGTCAAGGATCAGCGTTCACTGCGTACTTCGGTATTCTGGGACGTGGGTAACGTGTTCGACTCCAAGTGCGAGCAGATCCGCAACCCGAGCGGCGTGAAGTCCAATACCGAGTGCAACGATGTTAGCCTCAGTAACCTGGCAAGCTCCGTGGGTGTGGGTGTGACTTGGGTGACTGCGCTGGGCCCATTGAGCTTTGCTCTGGCCATGCCGATCAAGAAACCGGATAACGCTGAAACCCAGATTTTCCAATTCTCCCTCGGCCAGACGTTCTAAGCGTCTGACCCAAGATAACGACAACGGATTCTGTAGGAGTACATCGTGCGTAAGTTGACTCAATTGGTTCTGCTGGCCACCGTGCTGGTAACCACCCCGGCCTTCGCCGAGATGAAAATCGCCGTTCTGAACTATCAGATGGCATTGCTCGAATCCGACGCAGCCAAGCGCTACGCGGTAGATGCCGAGAAAAAATTCGGTCCGCAACTGACCAAGCTGAAAACCCTGGAAAGCAGTGCCAAAGGCATCCAGGATCGTCTGGTAGCCGGTGGCGACAAGATGCAGCAAGGCGAGCGCGAGCGTCTGGAGCTTGAATTCAAGCAAAAGGCCCGTGACTACCAGTTCCAATCCAAGGAGCTGAACGAAGCCAAGGCTGTTGCCGACCGTGAAATGCTCAAGCAGCTGAAGCCTAAACTCGACAGCGCCGTGGAAGAAGTCATCAAGAAAGGTGCCTTTGACCTGGTGTTCGAGCGTGGCGCCGTCATCGACGTCAAGCCTCAATACGACATCACCCGCCAGGTGATCGAGCGCATGAACCAGCTGAAGTAAGCCATGACCGCGACTATCAAGCTCGGCGAGTTGGCCGAGTTCCTCGGGGCCACGTTACGTGGCTCCTCGGAGAAAGAAATTACTGGGCTAGCCACCTTGCAGGAGGCTGGCCCAGCTCAGTTGAGCTTCCTCGCAAACCCCCAATACCGTAAATACCTGCTCGACAGCCAAGCCGCAGCCGTGTTGCTGAAAGCCGCTGACGCCGAAGGGTTTGCCGGGGATGCGCTGGTGGTGCCCGACCCGTACCTGGCGTATGCCCGCGTGTCGCATCTGTTCGATCCGAAACCAAAGGCGACGGCGGGTGTTCATCCATCAGCCGTCATTGCCGACGATGCTCAGGTTGATCCTGCGGCCAGCGTCGGCGCCTTTGCGGTGATCGAGAGTGGCGCACGCATCGCCGCCGGTGTAACGGTCGGCGCGCATTGCTTTATCGGCGCGCGCTGCGAAATCGGTGCGGATGGTTGGTTGGCCCCCCGCGTGACCCTGTACCACGATGTGCGTATCGGTGAGCGCGTGGTGATTCAATCGGGTGCCGTGATCGGTGGCGAAGGCTTCGGCTTTGCACAGTCCAAAGGCATCTGGAACAAGATTGCCCAGGTCGGTGGCGTACTGATCGGCGACGACGTGGAAATCGGCGTCAATACCGCTGTTGATCGCGGGGCCCTGGCCGATACCGTGATCGGTAACGGAGTCAAGCTTGATAACCAGATCCAGATCGCCCACAACGTACAGATTGGCGATCACACCGCCATGGCGGCGTGTGTCGGTATCTCCGGCAGTACCAAAATCGGCAAGCATTGCATGCTCGCCGGTGGCGTAGGGCTGGTGGGGCATATTGAAGTTTGCGACAACGTATTCATCACCGGCATGACCATGGTGACCCACTCCATTACCGAGCCGGGCGCCTATTCTTCCGGCACCGCCATGCAGCCCGCAGCTGAATGGCGCAAGAGTGCAGCACGGTTGAGGCAGCTCGACGACATGGCTCGACGCCTCAAACAGCTGGAAAAGCGTGTTGGAGACGTGACCCCTGGCGGTAATGCTTCATCAGAAGGCTGATACCATTTCCATATCAAGTGTGTTCAGCCGATAGACTGCCTCCTTGATTTGCTAGCGGGGCGTGCTTTTCGTCCGCCCGCCCCCAATCTTTATTACAGGCTTCCCCCCGAAATGATGGACATCAACGAGATTCGCGAATACCTGCCTCACCGTTACCCGTTCCTGCTGGTGGACCGTGTAGTGGACCTCAATGTTGAGGAAAAGCGCATTCGTGCCTACAAGAATGTCAGCATCAACGAACCGTTCTTCAACGGTCACTTTCCCGCGCATCCCATCATGCCGGGCGTGTTGATCATTGAAGCGATGGCCCAGGCTGCCGGTATCCTTGGTTTCAAAATGCTCGACCTCAAGCCTGCCGATGGCACGCTTTACTATTTCGTGGGTTCCGACAAGTTGCGTTTCCGCAACCCCGTCACCCCAGGTGACCAGTTGATCCTGGAAGCCAAGTTCATCAGCTGCAAGCGCCAGATCTGGAAGTTTGAATGCCAGGCTTCGGTGGACGGCAAGCCGGTATGCTCCGCCGAGATCATCTGTGCGGAACGCAAACTATGAGTTTGATTGACCCTCGCGCAATCATCGATCCGTCGGCCGTACTGGCCGCCGACGTTGAGGTCGGCCCCTGGTCGATCATCGGCGCAGGTGTGGAAATCGGCGAGGGGACTGTCATCGGGCCGCACGTGATCCTTAAAGGTCCGACCCGCATTGGCAAGCACAACCTTATCTACCAGTTTTCCTCGGTAGGCGAAGACACCCCGGACATGAAGTACAAGGGGGAAGAAACGCGCCTGGTAATCGGTGATCACAACATCATCCGTGAAGGCGTGACCATTCACCGTGGCACCGTGCAGGATCGGGCCGAGACCACCCTGGGTGATCACAACCTGGTCATGGCCTATGCCCATATCGGCCACGACAGCGTGATCGGCAACCACTGCATCCTGGTCAACAACACCGCGTTGGCCGGCCATGTGCACGTTGACGATTGGGCGATCCTGTCCGGTTTCACCCTGGTGCATCAGTATTGCCATATCGGCGCCCACAGCTTTTCCGGCATGGGCACCGCCATCGGCAAGGACGTTCCGGCATTCGTCACGGTGTTCGGCAACCCCGCCGAAGCCCGTAGCATGAACTTCGAGGGCATGCGCCGTCGTGGCTTCAGCGAAGAAGCGATCCATGCCCTGCGCCGTGCCTACAAGGTGGTTTACCGCCAGGGGTTGACGGTGGATCAGGCATTGACCCAACTGACCGAGTCGGCAACGCTGTTCCCGGAAGTCGCGGTGTTCCGTGACTCGATCCAGGCGTCGACTCGCGGCATCACCCGCTGATCATGGCCAGTCTGCGTATCGCGCTGGTGGCCGGAGAAGCTTCCGGCGATATTCTGGGCGCAGGTCTCATGCGGGCTCTCAAGGCCCAGCACCCTGCCGTAGAGTTTATCGGCGTGGGTGGCCCACTGATGCAGGCCGAAGGCCTCACGTCCTACTTCCCCATGGAGCGCCTGTCGGTCATGGGGCTGGTCGAGGTGCTGGGTCGCCTGCGTGAGCTGTTGGCTCGCCGCAAGCTGCTGATTCAGACACTTATCGAAGAAAAGCCTGACGTCTTTATCGGAATCGACGCCCCGGACTTCACCCTTAATATCGAACTCAAGTTGCGTCAGGCCGGGATCAAGACCGTGCACTACGTCAGCCCGTCCGTGTGGGCGTGGCGGCAGAAGCGTGTGCTCAAGATTCGCGAAGGCTGCGACCTGATGCTGACCCTGTTGCCGTTCGAGGCCAGGTTCTACGAAGAAAAGGGTGTGCCGGTGCGGTTTGTCGGGCATACCCTGGCCGACACCATTCCGTTGCAGGCTGATCGCGCCGCCGCGCGTGCCGAATTGGGCTTGCCTGACGGGCCGCTCGTGGCGCTGATGCCCGGCAGTCGAGGCGGTGAAGTCGGCCGGCTGGCCAGCGTGTTTTTCGATGCCGCCGAACGTCTTCAGGTTTTGAAGCCGGGCGTGCGTTTCGTATTGCCCTGCGCCAGCCCGCAACGCCGCGCGCAGATCGAAACCCTGCTCGAAGGCCGCAACCTGCCGTTGACCCTGCTTGACGGTCAGTCGCACCGGGCCCTGGCGGCCTGTGATGCGGTGCTGATCGCGTCGGGCACTGCCACCCTGGAGGCCCTGCTGTACAAGCGCCCAATGGTCGTGGCCTATCGCCTCGCGCCGCTGACGTTCTGGATTCTCAAGCGCATGGTCAAGAGCCCTTACATCTCCTTGCCCAACCTGCTGGCCCAGCGCCTGCTGGTGCCGGAGTTGTTGCAGGACGATGCGACGCCCGAAGCGCTCGCGCAAACTCTACTACCCTTGATCGACGGCGGCGAAGAGCAGACCCGTGGTTTTGACGACATCCACCGCACCCTGCGGCGTGATGCCTCGAACCAGGCTGCGGATGCCGTGTTGACCTTGATCGGCCATAAACAGGACGCGTTATGAGCAAGCAAATGGGCCTGGATTTCAGCCTGGTCGCGCAGGCCCACGAGCTGGTGGCCGGCGTTGACGAAGTCGGGCGTGGCCCGCTGTGTGGAGCGGTGGTGACAGCGGCGGTGATCCTCGACCCGAGCCGCCCGATCCTCGGCCTCAACGACTCGAAGAAACTCACCGAGGCGCGCCGTGAAAAACTCTACGACGAGATCTGTGAAAAGGCCCTGAGCTGGCATATCGCGCGGGCCGAAGTCGGAGAAATCGACGAATTGAACATCCTGCACGCGACCATGCTGGCCATGCAGCGCGCAGTAGAAGGTCTGCACATCACGCCGAAAATAGCCATGATCGACGGCAACCGTTGCCCCAAGCTGAGCATGCCGGCGGAAGCGGTGGTCAAGGGCGATAGCAAGGTGCCTGCGATTGCCGCCGCATCGATCCTGGCCAAAGTCAGCCGTGACCGTGAAATGGCGGCTTTCGAATTGATCTACCCCGGCTACGGTATTGGCGGCCATAAAGGCTACCCAACGCCCGTTCATCTGGAAGCCCTCGCGCGCCTCGGCCCCACGCCGATCCACCGCCGCTCGTTCGCCCCGGTACGCCAGGCTTACGAGCTGCGCGAGAGCCTCATCGAGGTTTAGCCGCAAGGCTGATGTTTTGCTCCAGGCCCGGTACAATCCGGGCCTTGTTGTCTCCACGTATTTGAACAGGATCACTATGCCGGCTTCATTCGTTCACCTGCGCCTGCACACTGAATACTCCCTGGTCGACGGCCTGGTACGGATCAAACCGCTGGTCAAAACCCTGGTGGGCATGAACATGCCTGCGGTCGCGGTGACCGATCAGAACAACATGTGTTCGCTGGTCAAGTTCTACAAGAATGCAATGGGCGCCGGTATCAAGCCGATTTGCGGCGCCGACCTGTGGCTGTCGAATAAAGACCCGGACAACCCTTTGAGCCGCATCAGCCTGCTGGCGATGAACGGCGCGGGTTATCGCAACCTCACCGAGTTGATTTCCCGCGGTTTTATCGATGGCCAGCGCAATGGCTCGATCATCATCGAGCGCGAATGGGTCGCCGAGGCCAGCGAAGGCCTGATCATGTTGTCGGCGGCCAAAGAGGGCGAGGTCGGTATCGCGCTGCTGGGCGGCAACCCGCACGAAGCCGAAGGGCTGGCCCGCGAGTGGATGGCCGTTTTCCCCGACCGCTTCTACCTGGAAGTCCAGCGTACCAACCGGCCCAACGATGAAGAGCACTTGCACGCCGCCGTGGCCCTGGCCGACAAGCTGGGCGCGCCCCTGGTTGCGACCAACGATGTGCGCTTTATCAAGAAGGAAGATTTTGAAGCCCACGAGACCCGCGTGTGCATCGGCGAAGGCCGAGCCCTGGATGATCCGCGCCGTTCGAAAAACTACAGCGAAGAGCAGTACCTGAAAAGCGCCGAGGAGATGGCCGAGCTGTTCAGCGATCTGCCCGAGGCCCTGGAAAACTCCGTCGAGATCGCCAAGCGCTGCAATATCGAAGTGAAGCTGGGCAAGCACTTCCTGCCCAACTTCCCGATTCCCGATGGCATGACCATTGATGAATATTTCCGCAAAGTCTCGTTCGACGGCCTGGAGGAGCGCCTCAGCGTCCTGCTGCCCAAGGACACCACTGAGGACTACGAGGCCAAGCGCCAGGTCTACGTCGATCGGCTGAATTTCGAGCTGGATATCATCATCCAGATGGGCTTTCCCGGTTACTTCCTGATCGTAATGGACTTTATCCAGTGGGCCAAAAACAATGGCGTACCGGTAGGTCCGGGTCGGGGGTCAGGTGCTGGCTCGCTGGTAGCCTACGTGCAGAAGATTACCGACCTTGACCCGCTGGAATATGACCTGCTGTTCGAGCGGTTCCTGAACCCGGAACGGGTATCCATGCCCGACTTCGACGTCGACTTCTGCATGGACGGTCGCGACCGCGTGATCGAATACGTGGCCGAGAAATACGGCCGCAACGCGGTGAGCCAGATCATCACGTTCGGTTCCATGGCGGCCAAGGCTGTAATCCGTGACGTAGCACGGGTGCAGGGCAAGTCCTACGGCCTGGCGGATCGTCTGTCGAAGATGATTCCGTTCGAAGTCGGCATGACCCTTGAAAAAGCCTACGAGCAGGAAGAAATCCTGCGCGACTTCATCAAGATTGATGAAGAAGCTGCCGAAATCTGGGACATGGCGCGCAAGCTTGAAGGCGTGGTGCGTAACGTCGGTAAGCACGCCGGTGGTGTGGTTATCGCACCGACCAAGCTGACCGACTTTTCGCCGATCTATTGCGATGAAGAAGGCGGTGGCCTGGTCACCCAGTTCGACAAGGATGACGTGGAAGCGGCCGGCCTGGTGAAGTTCGACTTCCTCGGCCTGCGGACCCTGACCATCATCGACTGGGCCCTTAAGACGATCAACCGCGATCGCGCCAAGGTTAATGAAGAACCGCTGGATATCGCGTTTATCCCGCTGGACGACAAACCGACGTATACCCTGCTGCAAAAAGCCGAGACCACGGCGGTGTTCCAGCTTGAGTCGCGCGGCATGAAAGAGCTGATCAAAAAGCTCAAGCCCGACTGCCTGGAAGACTTGATCGCACTGGTGGCCTTGTTCCGTCCGGGCCCTCTGCAATCGGGCATGGTGGACGACTTCATCAACCGTAAGCACGGCCGCGCCGAGCTGGCGTACCCGCACTCCGATTACCAGTACGAAGGCCTCAAGCCGGTACTGGCGCCGACCTACGGCATCATCCTGTATCAGGAACAGGTGATGCAGATCGCCCAGGTCATGGCCGGCTACACCCTCGGCGGTGCGGACATGCTGCGGCGTGCCATGGGTAAAAAGAAACCCGAGGAAATGGCCAAGCAGCGCGGCGGTTTCATTGAAGGTTGCGCGACCAACAATATCGATGCCGACCTGGCCGGTAACATTTTCGACCTGGTGGAAAAGTTCGCCGGTTACGGCTTCAACAAATCCCACTCCGCCGCCTACGGCCTGGTGTCGTACCAGACCGCCTGGCTGAAAGCCCACTACCCGGCGCCGTTCATGGCCGCGGTACTCTCGGCGGACATGCACAACACCGACAAGGTCGTGACCTTGATCGAGGAAGTGCGCACCATGAAGCTGCGCCTCGACGCGCCGGACGTGAACGCCTCGGAGTTCAAGTTCACGGTGAACGACGAAGGCCGCATCATTTATGGCCTGGGCGCGATCAAGGGCGTGGGCGAAGGCCCGGTGGAGGCGATCACCGAAGCGCGTCAGGACGGGCCGTTCAAGGACCTGTTCGACTTCTGCGCGCGGGTCGACCTCAAACGTATCAACAAGCGCACCCTCGATGGTTTGATCCGCAGCGGCGCCCTCGACCGCCTTGGGCCGTACTTCCATGATGAGCCGAAGGCTTACCAGGCGAATATCGACCGCAACCGTGCGGTGCTGCTGACCGCCATGGAAGAGGCGATCAAGGCGGCCGAGCAAACGGCCCGCACCCATGACAGCGGCCACGCCGACCTGTTTGGCGGGCTGTTTGTCGAAGAAGATGCGGATGTGTACGCCAACCACCGCAAGGCCAAGGACCTGACCCTCAAGGAGCGCCTCAAGGGCGAAAAAGACACCCTGGGCCTGTACCTCACCGGTCACCCGATTGACGAGTACGAAGGTGAAATCCGCCGTTTCGCCCGCCAGCGCATCATCGACCTGAAACCGGCGCGGGACACCCAGACCGTCGCCGGCATGATCATCGCCCTGCGCGTGATGAAAAACAAAAAGGGCGACAAGATGGGCTTTATCACCCTTGATGACCGCTCGGGCCGGATCGAGGCGTCGCTGTTCGCCGACGCGTTCCATTCCGCGCAGTCGCTGCTGCAGACCGATGCCATGGTGGTGGTGGAAGGGGAGGTCAGCAACGACGACTTCTCCGGCGGCCTGCGCCTGCGGATCAAGCGGGTAATGAGCATGGAAGATGCGCGTACCAACCTGGCCGAAAGCCTGCGCTTGAAGGTCAAAACCGAAGCGCTCAAGGGCGATCAGCTACGCTGGTTGGGTGATTTGCTCAAACGCCACCGTGGCGCGTGCCCGGTGACCATGGAGTACACCGGCAATGACGCCAAGGCGATGTTGCAGTTTGGCGAGACGTGGCGAATTGATCCCGCTGATGGCTTGATTCAAGCTTTGCGTGACCAGTTCGGGCGAGACAACGTCTTCCTCCAATACCGTTGACGGTCAGATATGTCTGACCTCGGCTGAACATTTAATCTCGACCTAAACGCGCCTCTCCCTTAAGGTAGGGCGCGAATAGACAACCGGCTGGCCAGGCACTCCTTGGCCGTCGACCCAAGACGGACGCTTATGAACCCGAATTTTCTTGATTTCGAACAGCCGATCGCTGACCTGCAAGCCAAGATTGAAGAATTGCGCCTGGTCGGCAATGACAATTCGCTGAATATCGGCGATGAGATCGCTCGCCTGCAAGACAAGAGCAGCACGCTCACCGAAGACATCTTCGGCAAGCTGACCAGCTGGCAGATCGCGCGCCTGGCCCGCCACCCGCGCCGTCCTTACACCCTGGACTACATTCAGCACATCTTCACCGAGTTCGACGAGTTGCATGGCGACCGCCACTTCTCCGACGACGCGGCCATCGTCGGCGGTATCGCTCGCCTGGACGACCAGCCTGTGATGGTGATCGGTCACCAGAAAGGCCGTGAAGTGCGTGAAAAAGTCCGCCGCAACTTCGGCATGCCGCGCCCTGAAGGCTACCGCAAGGCGTGCCGCCTGATGGAAATGGCCGAGCGCTTCAAAATGCCGATCCTGACCTTCATCGACACCCCGGGTGCTTACCCGGGGATCGACGCCGAAGAACGCAACCAGAGCGAAGCCATCGCGTGGAACCTGCGTGTCATGTCGCGCCTGAAAACCCCGATCATCGCCACCGTCATCGGTGAGGGCGGTTCCGGCGGCGCATTGGCGATTGGCGTTTGCGACCAACTGAACATGCTGCAGTATTCGACCTACGCGGTGATCTCGCCGGAAGGTTGCGCCTCGATCCTGTGGAAAACCGCAGAAAAGGCGCCGGATGCTGCTGAAGCCATGGGCATCACTGCTGATCGCCTCAAAGGCCTGGGCATCGTCGATAAAGTCATCGCCGAGCCATTGGGCGGCGCCCACCGCGACCCGGCCGCCGCTGCTGCGACCATCCGCGCTGAATTGGGCTCGCAACTGGCGATGCTCAAGAAGCTCGATAACGAAGCGCTGCTGGCCCGTCGTTATGAGCGCTTGATGAGCTACGGTCTCTGATCAAACCCTGATCCGGCAGACACTGCGGTACTAATGTGGGAGCGAGCTTGCTCGCGAATGCGGTATATCAGTCAACATGTTCAGTGACTGGCACACCGATTTCGCGAGCAAGCCCGCTCCCACATTTGCTTGTGTATGCTGGGTTATCGCACTCCAGATTGATGGCGGTACTTTGTTATGAAGCCGGCTCTATCCGCCAGACTCCTTCAATCCCTGGCCCCGTGGCGCAACGCCCCGGTCTGGCAGGTCGCTTTTTCCGGCGGGCTGGATTCCACCGTCCTGCTGCATCTCCTGGCCTCGCTGGCCAATATTCCACCTCTGCGTGCTGTGTATGTTCACCATGGCCTGCAAGCGGTCGCTGACGCCTGGCCAAGTCATTGCCAGGCGGTATGTGACGGCCTAGGCGTGCCCCTGCAGGTGATGCGCGTGCAGGTGCTGCCAGGCGCCAGTCTTGAACAGGCGGCGCGTGACGCGCGTTATCAGGCGTTCGCTGAGGTGCTCGGGGCAGGGGAGGTGCTGCTGACAGGCCAGCATCGTGACGATCAGGCTGAAACCCTGCTGTTCCGCCTTTTGCGCGGGGCTGGAGTGCGCGGGCTGGCGGCAATGCCTGCCTGCCGAGGGTTGGCGAGTGGGCACTTGGTGCGGCCGCTGCTGGATGCTTCGCGTGTTGAATTGCAAGCCTACGCCCAAGAGCATCAATTGCAGTGGATCGAAGACCCCTCCAACGCCGATCTGCGCTTCTCGCGCAATTACCTGCGCCATCGTGTGCTCCCCGCCATCACCGAACGCTGGCCCCAGGCCGTAACGAGCCTGGCCCGCACCGCCGGACACCTGAGCGAAGCCCAGGGGCTGCTCGATGAGTTGGCCGTGCTGGACCTGCACGCTGCCGACCAGCCTTCGGCGTTTCCCTGGCTGGCGTTGCCGTCATTGGCCCTTGCGCCATTGCGCGCGCTTTCCGACGCTCGCCAGCGCAATGCCGTGCGTCATTGGCTGAACCCGCTGACTCGTTTACCCGACAGCGACCACTGGGCCAGTTGGCATTCCCTGCGTGATGCCAAAGGCGACGCCCAGCCCATATGGCGCCTGGCCGATGGCGAGCTGCAGCGTTGCGGTGAGCGCATCTGGTGGCTACCCGCGTCGTGGTCGGAATTTTCCGACGCGCCGGTGAGCTGGCCTGAACCACAAAACCCACTAGAGTTACCCGGCAATGGCCAACTTAGAATAATCGGCAGCGCCCCCGAGGGCCCGCTCGCGATCCGTTATCGACAAGGTGGCGAAAGCATCGTAGTGCCAGGTCGGGGCCGACGCGACTTGAAGCGCTTGCTTAACGAAAGTGGGTTGCCGGGCTTCGTCCGTGGCAGATTGCCGCTGCTGTATCAGGGTGAGCAATTGCTCGCGGTCCCAAGCCTTGCGGGACTATGGACCCTGCCTCCGGGTGACTGGCAATTGCATTGGGTGCCACAGACCTGCGATCAAGGTTTGAGCTGATAGAGCCTTTCCGGTAGACTACGCTCCCTTCTTGATACAACTTCTGTGGATTCGCCTGAATCGCAGCAGTTGCCGATTACCAAGCAGTCTTTGCTGGGCGATTCCAAAAAATGTGTAGCGATCAACGTACCGGTGTTCCATTGCTGGTCTGTCACAACGCGGCGGTTTTTTTGAAAGGTGCACTGTGATTAATGCAGGTGATCGGGGGCTTCGGCCTTCCTTCGCTTTCCCCGGCGGCTCGGACCGCTTTAACGCAGACTTCTAGGGTTTTTCATGACGCGCTACATATTCGTCACGGGCGGTGTTGTTTCTTCATTGGGGAAAGGCATTGCCTCCGCTTCATTGGCGGCCATCCTGGAGGCGCGGGGACTTAAGGTCACCATGCTCAAGCTGGACCCGTACATCAACGTTGACCCGGGCACCATGAGCCCGTTCCAGCACGGTGAAGTGTTCGTCACGCACGACGGCGCCGAGACCGACCTGGACCTGGGCCACTACGAGCGGTTCATCCGCACGACCATGACCCAGAACAACAACTTCACCACCGGCCGTGTCTACGAGCACGTGCTGCGCAAAGAGCGCCGTGGTGACTACCTGGGTGCAACCATCCAGGTGATCCCGCACATCACCGACGAAATCAAGCGCCGCATCATCAAGGGTGCAGGCGATGCCGACGTGGCGATGGTCGAGATCGGTGGCACCGTGGGTGACATCGAATCCCAACCGTTCCTCGAAGCCATCCGCCAGCTGCGCTTCGAAGTCGGCGCCAAGCGCGCGATGCTGATGCACCTGACCTTGGTGCCGTACATCGCCACTGCCGGCGAAACCAAAACCAAGCCTACCCAGCACTCGGTCAAGGAACTGCGTTCCATCGGCCTGCAGCCGGACGTGCTGGTCTGCCGCTCGGACCACCCGATCGACATCTCCTCGCGTCGCAAGATCGCGCAATTCACCAACGTTGAAGAGCGTGCGGTGATTGCCCTGGAAGACGCCGACACCATCTACAAGATCCCGGGCATCCTGCATTCGCAAGGCCTGGACGATTTTGTGGTCGAGCGTTTCGGCCTGCAGTGCAACGGCGCGGACCTGTCCGAGTGGGAAGCCGTGGTCGACGCCAAGCTCAACCCTGAGCATGAAGTCACCATCGCCATGGTCGGCAAGTACATGGAACTGCTGGACGCGTACAAGTCGCTGATCGAAGCGATGAGCCACGCCGGTATCAGCAACCGCACCAAGGTCAACCTGCGCTACATCGATTCCGAAGACATCGAGAACCAGGGCACCGCGCTGCTCGAAGGTGTGGATGCGATCCTCGTTCCAGGCGGTTTCGGCCTGCGTGGCGTGGAAGGCAAGATCACCGCCGTGCAGTACGCCCGTGAAAACAAGGTGCCGTACCTGGGTATCTGCCTGGGCATGCAAGTGGCCGTCATCGAGTTCGCCCGTAACGTGCTGGGCTGGAAAGACGCCAACTCCACCGAGTTCGACAGCAAGAGCGGCCACCCGGTCGTGGGCTTGATCACCGAGTGGGAAGACGCCACCGGCGCCGTTGAGACCCGTACCGAAGCGTCCGACCTGGGCGGCACCATGCGCCTTGGCGCACAGGACTGCCTGCTGGAGCCGGGCTCGCTGGTTCACGATTGCTATGGCAAGGACGTGATCGTCGAGCGTCACCGTCACCGCTACGAAGTGAACAACAACCTGCTGCCGCAGATCAAAGAGGCCGGCCTGAAAATCTCCGGGCGCTCCGGTGATGGCGCGCTGGTTGAAGTGGTCGAGGCGCCGGATCATCCTTGGTTCGTGGCCTGCCAGTTCCACCCTGAGTTCACCTCGACGCCGCGCGACGGTCACCCGTTGTTCAGCGGTTTCGTCAAAGCAGCACTGACGCAACATCAGAAGAAGGCGTAACCCTGATGGCCCAGAAGATCATTCGCGTAGGCGACATCGAGATTGCCAACGACAAGCCCATGGTGCTGTTCGGCGGCATGAACGTGCTGGAAAGCCGCGACATGGCGATGCAGGTCTGTGAAGAGTACGTGAAGGTTACCCAGAAACTGGGGATCCCTTACGTGTTCAAGGCCAGCTTCGACAAGGCCAACCGTTCGTCCGTGACCTCCTACCGCGGCCCGGGCCTTGAAGAAGGCATGCGGATCTTCCAGGACATCAAGCAAGCCTTCGGCGTGCCGATCATCACCGACGTCCACGAGCCTGAGCAGGCTGCCGTGGTCGCCGAGGTGTGCGACATCATCCAGCTGCCGGCCTTCCTGTCGCGCCAGACCGATCTGGTCGTTGCGATGGCCAAGACCGGCGCTGTGATCAATATCAAGAAAGCCCAGTTCCTCGCGCCCCAGGAAATGAAACACATCCTGAACAAATGCGTCGAAGCGGGTAACGACCAGTTGATCCTCTGCGAGCGTGGTTCGAGCTTCGGCTACAACAACCTCGTGGTGGACATGCTCGGTTTCGGCATCATGAAACAGTTCGAATACCCGGTGTTCTTCGACGTGACCCACGCGCTGCAAATGCCCGGTGGTCGCGCCGATTCCGCGGGCGGGCGGCGTGCCCAGGTGCTGGACCTGGCCAAGGCGGGTATCAGCCAGTCGCTGGCCGGCCTGTTCCTGGAAGCCCACCCGGACCCGGACAACGCCAAATGCGACGGCCCATGCGCGCTGCGCCTGGACAAGCTGGAGCCGTTTTTGGCTCAGCTCAAGCAGTTGGATGAACTGGTCAAGAGTTTTCCGACGGTAGAGACCGCGTAAGCGCCATTTCTCCGGTAGACTTTCCCTCGCTTTACGCTCAGGCCTGCGGGCCTGAGCCTTGTCGCCTGCAAGCCTGCCCGGTTGTTCCACCCTTGCGGTCGGTCAAAAGATTTCCTTCAGCTGCGTCGTTTTCGTCAACTTTGGAGTGTTTACAACAATGGCAAAAATCGTCGACATCAAAGGTCGTGAAGTTCTCGACTCCCGTGGCAACCCCACCGTCGAAGCCGATGTGCTTCTCGATAACGGCATCATCGGCAGCGCCTGCGCGCCGTCCGGTGCTTCCACCGGTTCGCGCGAAGCGCTGGAACTGCGTGATGGCGACAAGAGCCGTTACCTGGGCAAGGGTGTACTCAAGGCTGTAGCCAACATCAACGGCCCGATCCGTGACCTGTTGCTGGGCAAGGACCCGGTTGACCAGAAAGCCCTCGATCACGCGATGATCAAGCTCGACGGCACCGAAAACAAAGGCAGCCTGGGCGCCAACGCAATCCTCGCCGTGTCCCTGGCCGCTGCCAAGGCCGCCGCACAGGATCAGGACCTGCCGCTGTACGCGCACATTGCCAACCTGAACGGCACGCCGGGTGTGTACTCGATGCCGGTACCGATGATGAACATCATCAACGGTGGCGAGCACGCCGATAACAACGTCGACATCCAGGAGTTCATGGTGCAGCCGGTCGGCGCCAAGACCTTCTCCGAAGGCCTGCGCATGGGCACCGAGATTTTCCACCACCTCAAGGCTGTACTGAAGGCCCGTGGCCTGAGCACTGCCGTGGGTGACGAAGGTGGTTTCGCACCGAACCTGGCGTCCAACGAAGATGCACTGAAAGTGATCTCCGAAGCTGTGGCCAACGCTGGCTACAAGCTGGGCACCGACGTGACCCTGGCGCTGGACTGCGCGGCGAGCGAGTTCTACGAAGACGGTAAATACAACCTGTCCGGCGAAGGCCAGGTGTTCAACTCCGAAGGTTTCGCTGATTACCTGAAGGGTCTGACCGAGCGCTACCCGATCATCTCGATCGAAGACGGCCTGGACGAGTCCGACTGGGATGGCTGGAAAATCCTCACCGACAAGATCGGCGAGAAAATCCAGCTGGTGGGTGACGACCTGTTCGTGACCAACACCAAGATCCTGAAAGAAGGCATCGACAAGAAGATCGCCAACTCGATCCTGATCAAGTTCAACCAGATCGGCACCCTGACCGAGACCCTGGAAGCCATCCAGATGGCCAAGGCTGCGGGTTACACCGCCGTGATCTCGCACCGCTCCGGCGAAACCGAAGATTCGACCATTGCCGACCTGGCCGTGGGCACTTCGGCAGGCCAGATCAAAACCGGTTCCCTGTGCCGCTCCGACCGCGTTTCCAAGTACAACCAATTGCTGCGTATCGAAGAGCAACTGGCGGGCAAGGCCAAGTACAACGGTCGTGGCGAGTTTCGCGGCTGATCGCTACTTGATGGTAAAGCATGTTAAAAAGTCAGCGGATTGCGTCGGAAAACTCACGACAGTGTGTCATTCGCCGCTAATCTGATGGCTATCAAGCACAAGCCTGGTTTTTCCAGGCTTCGTGCTATCCGTTGTTGTAAAAGTTTTGCATGGCTGTCTTTTTTCACTGGATACCCGATATTCGATGCGCAGTCCCAATTGGTTGTTCCTCGTCTTGCTCTTGTTGCTGGCTGGCCTGCAGTACCGCCTATGGGTGGGTAATGGCAGCTTTGCGCAGGTGAAAGACCTGACCGAGCAAATTGCTGCACAGCATGCCGAAAACGAGGTCCTGCTGGAGCGCAACCGCGTCCTCGATGCCGAAGTACTCGAGCTGAAAAAAGGTACGGAGACCGTTGAAGAGCGGGCTCGTCATGAGTTGGGCATGGTCAAGGAGGGCGAGACCCTCTACCAGTTGGCCCAATGAATCACCGTTCGCCGGCCTTCTGGGCCGTGATTCCTGCCGCGGGCGTCGGTGCCCGTATGGCCGCGGACCGTCCCAAGCAGTATCTGCAACTGGGCGGGCGCACAATTCTCGAACACAGCCTCGGCTGTTTCCTCGATCACCCAGGCCTCAAGGGCGTGGTGGTCAGCCTGGCTGTCGATGATCCCTACTGGCCCAACCTGGCGTGTGCCAACGACCCGCGCATCGTGCGTGTGGACGGCGGTGACGAGCGCTCCGGTTCGGTGCTCAACGCGTTGCTGTACCTGCATGGCCAGGGCGCCAGCGACGAAGATTGGGTGCTGGTCCACGACGCGGCTCGCCCCAACCTTGGCCGCGACGATCTTGACAAATTGCTGGGTGAGCTCGCCGACGATGCCGTCGGCGGTTTGTTGGCGGTGCCGGCGCGCGATACCCTCAAGCGTGCCGACAAGCACGGGCGTGTCAGCGAAACTGTCGACCGCAGTCAGATCTGGCAGGCCTACACCCCGCAGATGTTCCGTCTTGGCGCGCTGCACCGCGCATTGGCCGACAGCCTGGTTTCGGACGTGGTGATCACCGACGAAGCCTCCGCCATGGAGTGGGCCGGGCATGCGCCGCGCCTGATCGAAGGCCGCTCCGACAACATCAAGGTCACCCGCCCGGAAGACCTTGAGTGGTTGCGTCAGCGCCGGGCTTTCCAGGCTTCTTGATGCTCAGCTGCCCACCTGCATAAGCCCGGTCGAGTTTTTGAGCGCCTCTACCAACGCTTGAATGCTGTCGAACGGTACCGTGTCCACGGCCCAACCGGGAGCGCTGATGAAGTACCGGCTGCCCTGTTGATTAATCCTGAAGTCGCGCAAGTCGCCTCGACGTGAGCGGTAGTGAAGGTGTGCCGTGGTCGTGGGGGTGGCCGAGGTGAGCATGAATTGACCGGGTTTGCTTAATTGCGTCTGTGGTGTGTTTGCCAGGAGTTGTGAGGGGCCCGGCAGCGGTGACGCCGGGCGCTGCAAGGTGGCCTTGTCAACCCGCAGCACCAGGTTGGCCTTGACCGTTCCCTGGCCCTTGCCGATGCCCAGGCTGGCAGTGCGCCCGGTGTCGACTTCGATGCCCAGGTGCCCGCCAGCCGTTGCATCTTCTATGCGCAGGCCGATGCTGCTGGTGAGTTCGGCGATCCCGGGAATACCTTTGTAAGTATTGGTATGGGTATCACCCACCAATGCGACCCATTTGCCCGGGCGCGGCTTGGTGGTCTGCACCCATTCAATCACCTCGGTGGCGAAGTAATTCATCATTCGTTGGCGCAAGTTGTCGGCGCTGTCCGGGAGGTCGCGGAGCATGTAGCTGACGGTGCAGTCGATCGGCTGGACCTTGATGCCAGCGTCGCGGGCCTGGGTGACGATATTGACGAACGAGAAATGCTGGTCGCTCAAAGGCGGGTAGATAGTATTGAGGTACGCTTTCAGCTCTTCGGGCATCAATGCATTGCGGGAGCGGTAGAACGCCTTGAGTAACGGCATGTGCACATCCGTCAGCAGGTGTTCGAAATACAGGCGCTTGACGCCTTGGCTGGCCAGCAGCTGCATGTTATCGATCAGGAAGGCCTTGCTCGCCACGGCGCCGTGGCTTTCGCCGATCACCAGGCCGTCGCAGGCGTGCAGCAGTTTTTGAATGATGCTCGGTTGTGACTCATTCAAGCTGAGCCTTGGTAGCATGGGCTGCATCGGTGAAAACGGCCTATTGGCAAAGAACACCTCGGCGTCTTCGGACAACTTGATTCTTTTTTCGAAGAACACCTTGCGCGCGTCCCTTATGGGCTGGGCGTCGCTGCCCACCGGTTCAAGGTTTTCCGAGAACGAGCTGGCGTTGGTGAGCATGCTTGAAAGGGTGCCGCGCACGGGCGGTGGCATCTCGTAGGCACTGTAGAGGGTTGAGTGTTCCGGCCCCCCCAACAATGTGTAGATCCGTTGCCAGGCATTACGAAACGCGCCGCCGCCAGCCAGCCCGGCACGCCGCCAATTCATGTCGGCACTCTGGAGCGCATACAGGCCGGTGGATTGCAGCGTGCCGGGGGCGCTGGGCGACGTCACGAAGAGTTCGAAGAAGCCCAATGCGTTAGGCGTCTTGTAGGTCAGGAACAGGTCACCGTTAATCCTGATGGTCTGCAACCCGGTGGGTCGAATCGCAGGGCTCAAGATATGGCTTTCGGTGCTGCCCGCAGCGGGTGTGTCCGGGATCACTGTGACGCTGATCCGGCCATCATCCTGGCGGGTCGCCAAGCCTAGCCTGGGGCGCAGGTTTTCCAGGCTTCTGACGCCTTTGGCAACGCCGTGAACCGCCACCGGCAGCGCGTTAAGCGCGCCAAATACAAGGCGTTGCGCGGCATGGGGTTTGCCGCGCAACATGTCATCGGCGCCGATCACCATCTCGGTTGCACCTGAAGTCACAAAGCAAAACTCCGCCAGCAGTGCGTTGCCCATGGCCAGTGCCACGGGGATGGCCAGGATGCAGGCTTTTTCCATGGCGTCGAGGGTGTTGGCCTTGAAGGTATCAAGGGGCGAGGTAATGCTGCGCGCTGCCAGCTTGGCGATGCGCAACCGGATCTGCCGCGCCGTGAACTCAAATGGGTTGCTGCCCAGCGACGGGTACGTCGGGTTATTGATGTAATGCTCGGGGTTCCAGTAGTTATTGTGCAGCAGGCTGTTGAAGAGGCCCGGGGCGGTTGCTGGTTCTGGATAGACCAGCATGCCCACCAGCGCCTCTTCAACGCCGCTATACACCAGGCCGGAATCGACGTTGTCCTCGTCGAAGTGGTTGGTCAGCATTTTGCGTTGAGTCGCGTCCCGGGCTGCTTCCACCAGCCATTTGCGCATGTCTGCCGGGGTGTTGAAACCATGCAAGGGTGAGGAGTTGCCGGGGATGTAGAGCAGCGAAACCTGGCTGCGGTTATCGGTGATGGTGAGGATGTCGGTGGACTCGCTATTGTGAATACGCAATACCCGCAGGGTCAGGTTCGGATCAAGGCGGTAGGGCGTGAGGAAGTCTTCCAGTGTCAGGTTGTCGTGGTCTTTGTCGACCCCGATGCACGCCGCCCTGGCTGCCAGTTGCCGCTCTGCCACGGTCAGGGTGAACTCCTGGAACTGCTGCAGATAGGCCTTGGTGAAGGCAATGCGCATCAAGGTGCTGTAGTTCTCCCGATGTTTGTTCCAGAACTGCGTAATGGCCTCGTCGTAGGCTTGCTCAAAGTGGCTTGATTGAACGATTTGCCGGAAAGCCTTGGGTGAAATCTCCAATTGTGTGCTCGGGTCGTAGACTTGGGGCTCGCTTTGCAGGTAGAGCGCCTCATAGCGCCGGGGCGGGATCCAGCCTGACACGATGAATTCTTCGTTGAACATCGCTGGAATACGGTTATCCATCAGGCGTGGCAGCTTGCTGACGATATTGAAGTACGGCGCGGTGGTGGAAAAACTCGTGGTATCCAGCATGCCGCCCGGTGGCGCGGGCGCGTTGCTGATCATGGCCTGGGTCAGCGACAGGGATTGGATGACCACGGCGTTATAGGCGGCGTTGGGATTGTCGGTGTTGTATTCAAGGGTGGTCAGGAAGGTGGTGTCCGGGTCCAGTTCGAGTTGGGTGAGCGGTTGCACGTGTTCACGGATCAACTGGGCGGCGATTTGCGTCGGGACGGGAAAGTCCGCCAGGACCTTGCGGACGAAGTGATTGATACGCTGGATTTGCGCGTCGTTGCTGTTCATGAGTGTGCCTGGATGTGCAGTGGGAACGGCTATTTACCCGGATCCAGGCGCTGCGCAGGCGGTAGCTGTCTATGCCCGATAGACCGGATGATTGCCCAGGCCATCCTTGAGGAAATCCACCAATTTGCGCACTTTGGGCGAAAGGTGGCGCTGTTGCGGGTACAGCGCCCACACCGCGGTATTCGGCGGCTGATGGGCTTCGAGCAATGACACCAGCGCACCGCTGTGCAGGTGTTCGAGCACGTAATAATCCGGCAATTGGCACAGGCCGACACCTTGCAGCGCGGCATCCAGCACCGCTTGCCCGCTGTTGCAGCGCCAGTTGCCCTGTACCCGTTGGGAAAATTCGCGTCCGTCCTGGGCCAGTTGCCAAATGTCCGAGCTGCCGATCAGGCAGTTATGCCGGCCCAATTCCGACACACTGTGTGGCCGACCATACCGAGCAAGGTAGGACGGTGACGCGCACAGGTACATACGTCGCGGTGCGAGGCGGCTGGCGACCATCCGCGAGTCGGCCAGGCGCCCAAGGCGGATTGCCAGGTCCAGCCCTTCGTGGACCAGGTCCAACTGGCGGTTGCTCAACTCCACATCCACGCGCAATTGCGGGTAAAGCGCCATGAAGCGCGTCACCAGCGGCACGATAAAACGCTCGCCATAAGCCACCGCGCAGGTCATGCGCAACATGCCCTTGGGTTCGCTGGCCAGATCGCCCACCGCCCGCAGGGCTTCTTCGCGGCCATCCTGCAAACGTTGGCAATGTTGCAGGAAGGTCTGCCCGGCTTCGGTCAGCGTCACCCGCCGCGTGCTGCGATACAGCAAGCGCGTTTGCAGGCGCTCTTCCAGGCGTGCCACCTGCCGGCTGATATGTGACGACGAAACCCCCAACCGTTCAGCTGCCGCCGTAAATTGGCTGCATTCAGCCACGGCGACGAACTCGTCGATGCCTTCCCAGCGGTTTTCCTGCATGGTGATTATCCCTGTACAGCAATAAAGTTTTGCTTTTGTCTGGATTATTCATCACTGGGCTATGTTTTACACTCACCTCATCATTTTTCAGCCCATTGGAGAAACCTGGATGATCAAGTCCCGCGCTGCCGTAGCCTTCGAAGCCAAGAAACCTCTCGAGATTGTTGAAGTGGATGTCGCCATGCCCAAGGCCGGCGAAGTGCTCTTGCGGGTGGTCGCGTCCGGCGTGTGCCATACCGACGCCTACACCCTGTCGGGCGCCGACCCGGAAGGCATCTTCCCGTCGATCCTCGGCCATGAAGGCGGCGCGGTGGTTGAAGCGATCGGCGAGGGCGTGACCTCGGTGGCCGTGGGCGACCACGTGATCCCGCTGTATACCCCGGAATGCAAACAGTGCAAATTCTGCCTGTCGGGCAAGACCAACCTGTGCCAGGCCATCCGTTCCACCCAGGGCAAAGGCCTGATGCCGGATGGCACCACGCGCTTTTCCTACAAGGGTCAGCCGATTTTCCACTACATGGGTACTTCGACGTTCTCCGAATACACCGTGCTGCCGGAAATTTCCGTGGCCAAGATCGCTAAAGAAGCGCCGCTGGAAAAAGTCTGCCTGCTGGGCTGTGGCGTCACCACCGGCATCGGTGCGGTAATCAACACCGCCAAGGTCAAGCCGGGTGACACCGTGGCCATCTTCGGCCTCGGCGGTATCGGCCTGTCGGCCATCATCGGCGCAGTCAAGGCCAAGGCAGGTCGCATCATTGCCATCGACATCAACCCGGCCAAGTTCGAAATCGCCAAGCAATTGGGCGCCACCGACTGCATCAACCCGAAAGACTACGACCGCCCGATCCAGGACGTAATTGTCGATTTGACTGATGGCGGCGTGGACTTTTCCTTCGAGTGCATCGGCAATGTCCAACTGATGCGCGCAGCCCTCGAGTGCTGCCACAAAGGCTGGGGCGAGTCGGTGATCATCGGTGTGGCCGGTGCCGGCCAGGAAATCTCTACCCGCCCATTCCAACTGGTGACCGGTCGCGTCTGGCGCGGTTCGGCGTTTGGCGGCGTGCGCGGCCGCACCGAGTTGCCGAGCTATGTGGAAATGGCCCAGACCGGCGAAATCCCGCTGGATACGTTCATCACCCACACCATGGGCCTGGAAGACATCAACAAAGCGTTTGACCTGATGCATGAAGGCAAGAGCATCCGCACCGTCATCCACTTCTGAGGTCACCCATGAGCCTGGAAAACCTGTCGTGCCAGAAAAGCTTCGGCGGCTGGCATAAGCGCTACAAGCATCATTCCGATGTGCTGGGTTGCAACATGACCTTTGCCGTCTACCTGCCGCCGCAAGCGGAGCAGGGCGGCAAGTTGCCGGTGCTGTACTGGCTGTCTGGTCTCACTTGCACCGATGAAAACTTCATGCAGAAGGCGGGCGCCCAGCGCATGGCCGCCGAGCTGGGCCTGATCATCGTCGCGCCGGATACCAGTCCTCGCGGCCCCGGCGTGCCGGGCGACCCGGACAATGCCTGGGATTTTGGCCTGGGCGCGGGCTTCTATTTGAATGCCACGCAGGAACCCTGGGCCAAGCATTATCGGATGCACGACTACGTGGTGCAGGAATTGCCGACGCTGGTAGAAGCGCATTTCCCTGCTTCGGGTAAGCGCGGCATCAGCGGCCACTCCATGGGCGGCCATGGTGCGCTGATTTGCGCCTTGCGCAACCCGGGGCGCTATCTGTCGGTGTCGGCGTTTTCGCCGATCAACAACCCGATGGATTGCCCGTGGGGCCAGAAAGCCTTCTCTCGTTACCTGGGCGAAGAGCGCGCCAAATGGCGCGAATGGGATGCCTGCATGCTGATCGGCGAAGCCGCGCAAAAGCTGCCATTGCTGGTGGATCAGGGCGACCGCGACGACTTCCTCGCCGTGCAGCTCAAGCCTGAAGCGCTGATCCAGGCGGCCAAGGCAGCCCAGCATCCGCTGGAACTGCGCTTGCAGCCCGGCTATGACCACAGCTACTTTTTTATCGCCAGCTTCATCGAAGATCATTTGCGACACCATGGTCGTGCTTTGCTCGGTTAATGTGAGGCAAAAGTAGGTAGAATCACGCCCTGAATTAAATCGGGGCGTTTTTTTATGCGTATTGGCCACGGCTACGATGTGCACCGTTTCGCTGAAGGCGATTTCATCACCCTGGGCGGCGTGCGCATTCCACACCACCATGGGTTGCTGGCTCATTCCGACGGCGACGTTGTCTTGCATGCCTTGAGCGATGCCTTGCTCGGCGCGGCGGCGCTGGGTGATATCGGCAAGCACTTTCCAGACACCGACCCAACGTTCAAGGGCGCGGACAGCCGTGTATTGCTGCGTCACGTGGTTGGCCTGATCCATGCCAAAGGCTGGAAGGTCGGCAACGTCGACACCACCATCGTCGCCCAAGCGCCGAAAATGGCGCCGCATATCGAATCGATGCGCGCGTTGATTGCCGCAGACCTGCAAATTGAATTGGATCAAGTCAACGTGAAAGCCACCACCACCGAAAAGCTCGGATTTACCGGTCGTGAAGAGGGCATCGCGGTGCACTCCGTCGCCTTGTTGCTGCGCGCATGAATGACCTGCAACTGCTGGGTCCGCGGGCCTACGGCGAGGCTTTGGGCAGCGCAGTCCTGAAGGCCACGGCTGAAGATTTCCAGGTCGACGAGGTGCTCGACATCCCGCTCAGCGGCGAGGGTGAACACCTGTGGCTGTGGGTGGAAAAGCGCGGTCTGAATACCGAAGAAGCCGCGCGCCGGATCGCCAAGGCCGCCGGTGTGCCGTTGCGTACCGTCAGCTATGCCGGGCTCAAGGACCGCCAGGCGTTGACCCGCCAGTGGTTCAGCGTGCAACTGCCGGGCAAGGCCGACCCGGATATGAGCAGCGCGGAAAACGACACGCTCAAGATCCTCAAGACCGGCCGGCATAAACGCAAGCTGCAGCGTGGTGCACATTCGGCCAACGGTTTCACCCTGCGCCTGACTCAGCTGGCCGGCGACACCGCCGCCATCGACGCGCGCTTGCAGCTGATTGCACAGCATGGCATCCCGAACTACTTCGGCGCCCAGCGCTTCGGCCACAACGGTGGCAACGTCACCGACGCCCGCGAGTGGGCCGCCCGCAAGGCCCTGCCGGAACAGCGCAATGTGCGTTCACGGTTGCTGTCCACCGCGCGCAGCTACCTGTTCAACAAAGTGCTGGCGGCGCGTGTCGCCGACGGTTCCTGGCAGCGCGCCCAGGTCGGCGACCTGCTGGCTTTCACCGACAGCCGCAGTTTTTTCCCGGCCGGGGAGGCTGAGTGCAGCGATCCGCGCCTGGCGATTCTGGACCTGCACCCCACCGGCCCGCAGTGGGGCGAGGGTGACTCGCCGGCGACGGGCGCAACCTTTGAGCTGGAGCAGGCGGTTGCCGCCAGTGAAGCTGACCTGCGCGATTGGCTGGTGAATGCCGGCATGAGCCAGGAACGTCGTATTCTGCGACTGCCCATTGGCGGGTTGACGTGGCATTATCCGTCGCTGGACATTCTGCAATTGGAATTCGTCCTGCCGGCCGGATGCTTCGCCACTGTCTTGGTGCGCGAGCTTGTTGATCTGGTGCCGGTGGGGCAGACGGACAACCCATGCGTATTCTGATATCAAACGATGACGGTGCCACCGCACCCGGTCTTGCCGCGCTCTATGCTGCGCTGCAGGATTATGCCGAGTGCGTGGTGGTTGCCCCCGACCAGGACAAGAGCGGCGCCAGCAGTTCGCTGACGCTCGACCGTCCGTTGCACCCGCAGGTGCTGGCCAACGGCTTTATCAGCGTCAACGGCACCCCCACCGACTGCGTGCACCTGGCAATCAACAGCTTGTTGGAGCAGGAACCGGACATTGTGGTGTCGGGTATCAACCTTGGTGCGAACCTGGGGGATGACGTGCTGTATTCCGGTACCTTGGCGGCAGCCCTCGAGGGGCGCTTCCTGGGGCGTACCGCGTTCGCCTTTTCCTTCGCATCGCGCCAATTGGATAACCTGCCGACCGCTGCCTATTTCGCGCGCAAGCTGGTGGAGGCCCATGGGTCCCTGGACCTGCCGCCGCGCACGGTGCTCAACGTCAATATTCCCAACTTGCCCCTGGACCATATCCGTGGCATTCAGCTCACGCGTCTGGGCCATCGCGCCCGTGCAAAACCACCGATGAAGGTGGTCGACCCGCGTGGCAAGGAAGGCTACTGGATCGCTGCTGCGGGCGACGCCGAAGACGGCGGCCCGGGCACGGACTTTCATGCGGTGATGCAAGGTTATGTTTCGATTACCCCGTTGCAATTTGATCGCACCTTCAGTGATGCCTTCAGTAGTCTCGATGGATGGCTGGAGGACCTGCGCTGATGGCTCGTGAACAAGACGACCTGCTGCGCCGCGGTATCGGGATGACCTCCCAGCGTACCCGCGAGCGTTTGATCCAGCGCCTGTACGAAGAGGGTTTGTCCAACGCCCAGGTGCTGGAAGTGATCCGACGTACGCCGCGGCATCTGTTTGTCGATGAGGCCCTGGCACACCGTGCCTATGAAGACACGGCGTTGCCGATCGGGCATAACCAGACTATCTCCCAGCCCTACATGGTTGCGCGCATGAGCGAGCTGCTGCTGGCGGCGGGGCCCCTGGACAAAGTGCTGGAAATCGGCACCGGCTCCGGTTACCAGACCGCCGTATTGGCGCAACTGGTGGAGCGGGTATTCTCAGTCGAGCGCATCAAGGTGCTGCAGGACCGTGCCAAGGAACGCCTGGTTGAGTTGAACCTGCGCAACGTGGTGTTCCGCTGGGGTGATGGCTGGGAAGGCTGGCCGGCGCTGGCGCCGTACAACGGCATTATCGTCACGGCGGTGGCCACCGATGTTCCGCAAGCATTGCTCGACCAACTGGCCCCGGGCGGGCGTCTGGTCATCCCGGTGGGTTCCGGCGAAGTGCAACAATTGATGCTCATTATCCGTGAGGACGACGGCTTTTCCCGGCATGTGCTGGGAGCTGTGCGCTTTGTGCCGTTGCTTAACGGCCCGCTGGCCTGATCATTTGTGCGCAGGCAGTGAATTCTGCCCGTGAGGATGTGTCTTACGGCGGGGTCTATCGAGTCAACATGATTGACGACAACATTCAACATGATGAATTTTTCGTTTCAGTCGTGTGCCGGTAAAAATCCAATGCCCAGTTATACTTGCGTCATATTTCAGGCCTGATACAGGCGTTCATGTTCAGCCACCACAAAGGGAGCGGCGGGTGAGTCTCACAGGTCTTGCGCAGCGTATGAGTAAAACAAGCTTTCAGCGACTGGTGCTTGGCCTTGTCTTGAGTTCCCTGTTGGCGGCGTGCTCCAGCTCGCCAAGCAGTGGTGCACGGGTGGTTGACCGCAACAGTGCGGCCCCGCAAAAGCCGACGGTCACTACCGGGCAATACGTGGTACGCAAGGGCGATACGATGTTCTCGATTGCCTTCCGTTATGGCTGGGACTACAAAGCCCTCGCAGCACGTAACAACATTCCGGTGCCGTATACCATCCATCCGGGTCAGACCATTCGCTTCGACGGGCGTACCGGTTCAACGGCGGTGACAGTTGTGACAAACACTGGATCTTCGCCGTCGTCGTCGAGCAAAACCACCATCATTACCCGGCCTGCAGGTACCGCTGCGCCTACCGTTGCGAGCAAGCCGGCACCCGCACCGCTGCCACCTGCAGGGCCCGCGCCGACCGGTTGGGGGTGGCCTTCAAACGGGGTGTTGATTGGAAAATTCTCTTCAAACGGTAGTTTGAATAAAGGCATTGATATCGCCGGGGATTTGGGACAGCCTGTTTTAGCTGCGTCTGATGGGACAGTGGTATACGCCGGGAGTGGTTTACGGGGCTACGGCGAGCTGGTCATCATCAAACACAGCGATACCTACGTCAGTGCTTACGGTCATAACCGCAGGCTGTTGGTTCGGGAGGGGCAGCAGGTCAAAGTCGGACAGACAATTGCCGAAATGGGGTCAACTGGTACAGACCGGGTGAAACTGCACTTTGAGATTCGCCGTCAAGGGAAGCCTGTAGATCCGCTGCAATTCCTACCCCGTCGTTGATGTGTTGCACAGCCTGTTCCCTCACGTAGAAGGAACAGGCTCCAGCGTTGCCAAGGATAAAGGCGTCGCTTGAGCTTGAGGTCGAACTCACCAAAGGACTATAACAATGGCTCTCAGTAAAGAAGCGCCGGAGTTTGACATCGACGATGAGGTTCTCCTTATGGAGACCGGCATCGCTACGGAATCGATGTCGAATGAGGGACCTGCTGTACCTTCAGTTCGCACCAAATCCAAGAACTCCACCGCGTTAAAGCAACACAAATACATTGATTACACACGGGCGCTCGATGCCACCCAGCTGTACCTCAATGAAATCGGCTTTTCCCCTCTGCTTACCCCCGAAGAAGAAGTCCATTTTGCGCGCTTGTCGCAAAAAGGCGATCCGGCTGGGCGCAAGCGCATGATTGAAAGTAACCTGCGCCTGGTGGTGAAAATCGCCCGACGCTACGTCAATCGTGGGCTGTCGCTGCTGGACCTGATCGAGGAGGGCAACCTGGGCTTGATCCGGGCCGTGGAGAAGTTCGACCCGGAGCGGGGCTTCCGCTTTTCTACCTATGCCACCTGGTGGATCCGCCAGACCATCGAACGGGCGATCATGAATCAGACCCGTACGATCCGGCTGCCGATCCATGTGGTCAAGGAGCTCAACGTTTACCTGCGGGCGGCGCGTGAGCTTACACAAAAACTCGATCATGAACCTTCGCCCGAAGAAATCGCCAACCTGCTGGAAAAACCGGTAGGAGAGGTCAAGCGTATGCTTGGCCTTAACGAGCGGGTGTCGTCGGTCGACGTCTCGCTGGGTCCGGATTCGGATAAAACCCTGTTGGACACCCTGACGGATGATCGCCCTACAGATCCCTGCGAGCTGTTGCAGGACGATGATCTTTCCCAAAGTATTGACCAGTGGCTGTCGGAACTCACGGACAAGCAGCGTGAGGTGGTGATTCGCCGCTTCGGCCTGCGCGGCCATGAGAGCAGCACCCTGGAAGACGTAGGCCTGGAGATCGGCCTGACCCGTGAGCGGGTGCGGCAAATCCAGGTAGAAGGGCTCAAGCGCTTGCGTGAGATCCTGGAGAAGAACGGCTTGTCGAGTGAGTCGTTGTTTCAATAACGACGCAGCTTGAATGTGGGAGGGGGCGTGCCCCCGATGGCAGTGGAACAGTCATTAAAAAATCGACTGAACCACCGCTATCGGGGGCAAGCCCCCTCCCTTATTTTTTGTGCCTGACCATGACGCTGGCGGTAGCGCCGAATTGCCGAATTACAGGCATAAAAAAACCCCGCTTTGAGGGCGGGGTTTTTTCGACTAAGTCAGTACAAGTTAGATAACTTGAACTTCTTCAGCTTGCATGCCTTTCTGACCGCGGGTAGCGATGAAAGAAACCTGTTGGCCTTCTTTCAGGCTTTTGAAGCCGTCGGATTGGATAGCTTTGAAGTGAACGAACAGGTCGTCACCGGATTGTGGAGTGATGAAGCCGAAGCCTTTTTCATCGTTGAACCACTTAACGGTACCAGTTTGGCGATTAGACATGGTGTAACTCCTTGAACAAAGTTAACTGCGACTCAGGAAAAGCCCTGGCCGAGACTGAGTGCAAAGAGCAGGAAAAATTCTTGGAGATGGTTGGATCGAAATTCAACATATCGTGTAGAGATTCTCAGTGACACAAGCAACACAGTGACGTCACCTTAACCGTTTTTCCGGGATGTGCCAATGGTATTTCCGAAGGTTTCTCTATTTTCGTGACTGGCGGTGGTATTTACAGTCACCGGCTGCGGCAACCGGGCCCCGGCCCCGCTGGCTGCGGCTTATAGCGGCGGGCGCATTCGTCAGACATTCATCAACAAAAGCCCCGGGCCCTTTGAACCACAACGCCGGCCCCGGTAAGATGCCCAACAGAATTTTTCCACCTCGCTATTCAGGACACCCGCCATGAGCATCAAATCGGACAAGTGGATTCGCCGCATGGCGCAAGAGCACGGCATGATCGAGCCCTTCGTCGAGCGCCAGATTCGTGGCGAAGGCGACGAGCGCGTGATTTCCTACGGGGTTTCCAGCTACGGCTACGATGTGCGCTGTGCCGATGAGTTCAAGGTGTTCACCAACATCAACTCGGCGATCGTCGATCCGAAAAACTTCGACGAAAAGAGCTTCGTCGACGTAAAAAGCGACGTGTGCATCATCCCGCCAAACTCCTTCGCCCTGGCGCGTACCGTGGAGTTCTTCCGCATTCCACGCGACGTGTTGACTATATGCCTGGGTAAAAGCACTTACGCGCGCTGCGGCATTATCGTCAACGTCACGCCGCTTGAGCCGGAATGGGAAGGCCACGTTACCCTGGAGTTCTCCAACACCACTACGTTGCCGGCGAAGATCTACGCCAATGAAGGCGTGGCGCAGATGCTGTTCCTGCAGTCCGATGAAGCCTGTGAAGTGTCCTACAAAGACCGCGCCGGCAAGTACCAGGGCCAGCGCGGCGTCACTCTCCCACGCGCTTGATCGAAAGGTCCTACACGCCAAGGGAATTAGTCTGCGGAAAGTGACTCTATTGGGTGTACTGCCTCGGCGCGTGCAAAACGCGCCGGGCCACGCTTGAGGAGTACCTTATGAAGATCGACCCGCGAATCAGCGCCGAACTTGCCCGACTTGAACCCAACCAGATTGGCGTTCTGGCCTGGTCCCTGATGGCCGACCCCGCCTATGCGGGCGGCATTCCCGGCCAACCCGATGAAGACTACCCACAGCCCACCGAACCCGGTGTGCCAACCATTCCAGATGAGCCGCCACCCGCGCCTGTCGCCTGACCTGGCAGGGTAGGAGCCCGGTCAGTCCCTTAGCGGACTGGCCAGACTTCCTGATCGCCGATCACATAGATCCGGTGCTCATTCTCGGCTTCCACTGCATAGCCTCCCGTAAAGGCTCCAAACGCCGGTAGCAGACTTACCCGCGTTCCGATCTGGAAGCACGGCAGGCGCAATCGCTGCCGGCCCCTGCCGCGCAGGTGATAAACCGGATGCACATGCCCTGCCAGCACGTGGTGGCTGGGATGGGCGTCGGGTTCGTGTTGTAGCGCGAACGGACCCAGCAGAAGAGGCTCCGGCACCACTTCAATGTTCAGGTCCGCAGGCGGGTCGCCAGCGCGTTTGTCGTGATTACCGCGAATCAGGGTCATGGGCAGTGTGGGATGCCGGGCGCGCCAGCCGCGCAACGCGCTCAGGGTGCCACTGGCATGCGAGCCGGGGCCGTGCAGAAAGTCACCGAGAAAGATCACCTGGGTGCATGGCAAAGCCGTTATCAGCCGTTCCAGCCGCTGCAGGTTCTCGGTAGTGGTGCCTTGGGGCACCGGCTGCCCCAGGCTGCGATAGGCTGACGCCTTGCCAAAATGCGCATCGGCGATCAGCAGGCACTGGCGTACTGGCCAATACACGGCCTTGTCTGCCATCAGCCACAGCTCTTCGCCCTCAAGTGTCAGTGTGCAATGCATCAGCGCTTCCCGTTATCCGCGACTTTTTCCAGGTCCTTGACCATCCGCGCAATGCGCTCCGAGAGTTTTTCCGAACTCATGCTTTCGCGCATTCGTTCCACCAGCAGGGGAAAGGCCAGGGGCGTAGGCCGTTCGATGCGGTGCAGGTTCAGTTTCAGTGCCGACAGATGACGCAACGTCTGTTCCAGCCGACGAATATCCAACTCATCACGCAGGACTTCTTCCCCGGCCTGGGTCAGCAACAGGTTCTGCGGGTCATATTGCTTGAACACCTCGAAGAACAACCCACTGGACGCCTGCACCTGGCGTGTACTTTTTGGCGCCCCGGGGTAACCGGCGAACACCAGCCCGGCGATACGTGCGATCTCGCGAAAGCGCCGCAAGGCCAGCTCCCCGGCGTTCAAGCTGGCGATCACGTCTTCGAGCAAATGCTCGGGGCTCAGCAGCGCTTCGTTCAATAAAACCGGCCAATCCACCGGGGTGGCGCTCAACAGCTCCAGGCCGTAATCGTTCACCGCAATCGAAAAGGTCACCGGCTGGCGCTGGCTGACCCGCCACGCCAGTAGACTCGCAAGCCCCAGATGAACCTGGCGCCCGGCGAAGGGGTACAAAAACAGGTGCCATCCCTCCCGCGACTTTAAATCTTCGGCCAGCAAATGTTCGCGCGTCGGCAGGCCCGACCAGCGCAACTGCGTCTGCAACAAAGGTTGCACCGCCTGCATTTCCGGGCCCTCGTAATGCCCATGCGCTGCGGCGTCGAAGCGTTCCACCACGGCTTGCGCCAACTCATTGGAAAGCGGCATGCGCCCGCCATTCCAGCGCGGCACGGCGGCTTTTTTGGCGGTGCTGCGGCGCACGTAGGCGGTCATGTTTTCGACCCGCACCAACTCCAGCAAACGCCCGGCAAACAAAAAACCATCACCGGGCTTGAGTCGCGCAATAAAACCTTCCTCGACACTGCCCAGGTTTTTGCCGCCGCCGCCCTTGCTCCAGAATTTCAGCTGGATACTCGCGTCGCTGACAATAGTCCCCACGCTCATGCGATGGCGGCGCGCCAGCCGGGCGTCGGGGACGCGCCAGATGCCGTGCTCGTCGGGCTCCACGCGGCGGTAATCCGGGTAGGCGGTCAGCGACAGGCCACCATGGCGCACGAACCCCAGGGCCCAGGCCCAATCAGCGTCGGTGAGGTCGCGGTAGGCCCAGGCCTCGCGGACTTCCGCCAGCAAGGCGTCGGGGGTAAAGCCGCCGCCCAGGGCCATGCTCACCAGATGCTGTACGAGCACATCCAACGGCTTGTAAGGCGATTCCCGCGCTTCAATGCGGCGCTGGGTAATTGCGTCCTGCGCCGCCGCCGCTTCCACC
>NZ_JBAWDE010000220.1:0-13279 GCF_049590575.1 Pseudomonas sp. | reverse complement strand
GAGCCAGCTGTCCGGCGGCCAGCAGCAACGCGTGAGTATCGCCCGCGCCTTGATGAACGGCGGCGAAGTGATCCTCGCCGACGAGCCCACCGGCGCCCTCGACACCCACAGCGGCAAGGAGGTCATGCGCATCCTCGCCGAGCTGCACGCTGCCGGGCACACGGTGATTATCGTCACCCACGACCCCAAGGTGGCGGCGAATGCCCAACGGATTGTCGAGGTTTGCGATGGCGAAATCGTCAGCGACAAGGCCAATGACAGCGTCGGCCTGGCGTTGCCTGAAGAGGCGCCACTCGAACCGCGACGCAGCGGCGCCCGGCGCCTGGTGGCGAGCCTGGGGTTGTTCAAGGAAGCCTTCAATATGGCCTGGGTCGCGCTGGTGTCGCACCGCATGCGCACCTTGCTGACCATGCTTGGCATTGTCATCGGCATTACCTCGGTGGTGTCGATCTCGGCCATCGGCGAGGGCGCCAAGCGCTATGTGCTCAAGGACATCCAGGCGATCGGCAGTAACACCATCGATATCTTTTCCGGCACCAGTTTCGGCGACAGCCGCGCCTCGGCCATCGAGACGCTGATGCCGTCGGATGTGGAGGCGCTGAACCAACTGTATTACGTCGACAGCGCCACCCCGGTGGTGGGCCGCAACCTGTTGCTGCGCTTTGGCAATATCGACCTGGACGCGCAGGTCAACGGCGTCAGCGAGCGTTACTTCAAGGTCAAGGGCCTGAAACTCGAGGCCGGAATTGCCTTCAGCGAAAGCGATGCACGGCGCCAGGCCCAGGTGGTGGTGATCGACCACAACACCCGGCAACGCCTGTTCGGGGCGAATATCGACCCGCTCGGCCAGGTGATCCTGGTCGGTAACCTGCCGTGCACGGTGATCGGGGTCACGGCCGACAATAAAAACATGTTCGCCGCCAGCAAGGCGCTGAACGTGTGGGTGCCGTATGAAACAGCGGCGGGGCGCCTGTTGGGCCAGCGCCACCTGGACAGCATCACCGTGCGCATCAAGGACGGCCAACCGAGCAAAGTGGTAGAGGAAAACGTCAACAAGCTGATGCTGCAACGCCACGGCACCAAGGATTTTTTCACCAACAACCTCGACAGCATCATGCAGACGGTGCAGAAAACCAGCCGCTCGCTGGCGCTGTTGCTGTCACTGATCGCGGTGATTTCATTGCTGGTGGGCGGTATCGGCGTGATGAATATCATGTTGGTGTCGGTCACCGAACGCACCCGTGAAATCGGGATTCGCATGGCGGTGGGGGCGCGGCAGTCGGATATCCGCCAGCAGTTTCTGGTGGAGGCAGTGATGGTGTGCCTGATCGGCGGGTTGATCGGGATCTCGCTGTCCTACGCCTTGGGCTTTGTGTTCTCGGTGTTTGTGAAGGAGTGGGAAATGGTGTTTTCCCTGGGCTCGATCATCACCGCGTTTGCCTGCTCGACGCTGATCGGCATCGTGTTCGGCTTTGTGCCGGCCAGGAATGCGGCGCGGCTGGACCCGATTGAGGCGTTGGCGCGCGATTAATCGCTGACGCCCAGAGGGGCGTCAGCAATCAAGCTGACGCAGCCAGTTACCCAGCCTGAGTCTTCAGCTTGTTTTGCATTTCTTTAAACAATGAGGACAGCACTGCCAGCCTGGATTGAATGCCGGTGGTGCGGCTGTTTATGTCGTCTTGCAGCGCACCGGTGGACGCTAATTGAAATGGAATACCCAGCTTTTTTGCTGCGTCCCCAATCTCCTTCTCAGCATGACTGACCATGTCCTCAAGCGTGTCCAGGCGCTCGTCGTCGGTTTGCGCGGACCATTTCTGGCTTGGGTACATAGTGGGCTGGCCATGCAGCTCATTCCACGTATTGAATACCTTGAAAACGTCATCCATGCTGAGTTGGACCGCAGGCGCTGCCGGGTTAAGCCATTGGTTAATGGGCTGGTTAGCCGTATTGATTATGATGAAGGCAGTAATCGTAGCGGGCAGGTTGGCTAACAGGGCAGTAGTGGCAGCGGTCTTCAAAGTATTTTTGAAATGAAACGGTGCCGGTGCCGCTGCGTCGGCCTTAACCAATGCTTCTGAGTTCTCCTTAAGTTTGCTTGAAGAGAAAGGCTCAACTTCATTGCCGTTGACGCGTCCAGAGACGGGTTGATCAAATAACGTGTCGCGCATGCCGATATCTTTACGCGCTTGTAACGCCTTTTGGTGTTTGGCCCGGTATTCGATCATGTCGGGGGAAAGCTCTTCAGGCGGCGAGTCTGCCGATGTTCTATGGCCACTCGGTTGCCCTTTGGAAGTGAAGTGTTCAACCTCTTTGTCGAGAGCTTTTTGATCAAATGCACGAGCGCCTGTACTCGAGGTAGAAGCATGTGAGGGGTTGTTAATTGACAGGGTTTTTGACGGAGGGGGTGAATCTTGCCTTTTAAAAATCCCAGTGAAGTTGTTCAGGGTGTCACCAATACGCGCCATAGTCTTTACCTTATCAATAATTTTAAATAGGAAAGCTATCCGTTTCTCTCTGGTTATCAGTGGTGAGCTTTTCTCAGTGCGTTCCCGGCTAGTCATATAATTTTACAGCTTCTTGTTGCGCTTGAACTGGGTTGGAGTGCAGTGAGAAGAGGGTGCGGTTTATACCGGAAAAATCAACATTAGTCCGGATGAAAGATACCAAACTGCGCAAGTTGTATGCCGTAGGGGAACTTGGTTGCCGTGTTGTACGCGTACCAGCTGCCTTTTTTAAATATAGCGACCGTGGGGTGCCATCGGTGATCAACCGCTGATAGGTGGAAACCCTTGGTGATGTCGTTTTCTTTGTAGATTTTGCTCGCGTTGTAGTGCCCGAAGTGGCCTTTCAAACGCGACAGTAAGTCTTCTCCGGCGCGTGTCAGATATTTAACATCTTTATAGCCAGCGGCCGCCGCTTTGTTTAAATTTTTTGTAATGTTATGGATGTCGGTAGTACCCAGTGACTCCCCGGCACCGGCGAGAAGGCCGTTTCGGATTATTTGCAAAGTGCTTTTTCCGCCCCTGAATCCCTTGCGTGCAGCCAATGCGCCAGGAATGATGAAACCCAACAAATCGAAGCCGATTTCAAAAAAAGCACCTGAGACGTTGCCATTAATTGCGTTCTGAATACCGTCGTAGAACGGGATCAGACTGAGAAATAGCTTTTTCAAGTTTTCGTCAAGCGCGTTGCCCTTCTCCAATTCAGTCATCCCTCTGGATTGCAGTTCAAGCGCGTCATAGTCGTCGGTAAAAAACGTACCCGGAGTCAGACCTAATGTGCCGTTCCGTTTGGAAAAGTAGGTGCCGGGTAAGGGCGCGCTATCGTCGGGTGAGTGATGATGATCATTCACGGGGCCGACACCCGAAAATAAAATCCGCCCCGGAGTGGGGGGCTTTTTTTCGGGCTCTCCAAAATAAACGCTGTCGTCGATTTTAAACACGGAGCCTGTGGGGTTGAATCTCGAATTCCAGGGTGCTGGAGGGGCAATCGGGAGTTTCTTCGGCAGGCCGTCGACCTTGTAAAGTTTTCCTGAGGTCGGAGCATAAGTGTAATAGTTGACGTGGCCATTGCCTTTGTCCGCCCGCATGAGCAGCGCATGTTTGCCATTAAGTTTCTTGGTGTCCTCGGCACTGTAGGGTTCAGGATGGACGGGGCGGAATTCGCGTCCGTGAGCAGTACGGGTCTTTTGCCGACTGAACGGACGGCGTAAAGTATAAAAGCTAACACTCGACTGATTGATAAAGTCACGTTCATCTTCAGGCAGTAACGACAGCTGGTACTTGAACTGAATGGCTATCGCATTTTCATGAGACTTTCTGTATTTCGCAAATTCGGCAGCGAACGTAGTTGATATGTCCGGATCAAGTTTAGAAAGGCGTGATGCGATCGCATTAAAAGGAAGCTTTGCTTTGTCATTGGACTCCCACCCCTCTGGATCAATAGGGCCTGTCATATAAACGTCCAATAATGAAACGGGCGTGTGTCTGACCCATGGGCGTTCCAGAACTTCCAGTGTGGGATCGATGTCAGGGAGCACCCGTTTCAATTCCGCCAATGCCAGCGCTTTCCGAGTGGGCGCCGGCGTACTCAACGTGATACGCGCCCACTCAAGTTCTTTCATCTGCTTATCGAATGCGTTCAATGCAAGCGTGAAGTCAGGAGCGGGTTCAACAGGCGGCGAGCTACCTTTGATAATTCCGTTTGCGACACCCCAGGCAATCAGCGGATTGTGCGCGATCACACCCAGTTGGTCGTCGGTTTGCAGTGAGTCAGACGGTGCATCCGCGAAGGCCATGACTTGGCTGAACGTCATATTGGCCAGCGCGCCGGGCACTTGCTGATTAATGCGGGCGGCGCCGATGGCGAAATTTGTCCAGGTGTGGGAACCAAACACCAGATTGGGCGGCACATCTTTAACCAGGAGTTCCGGGGCAGCGGCTGTAAACAGCAGGCGTGCCGCGATCGGTGCGCCCTCAACCCCGGCGATCGTTTCAAGGTGGGCAGTAAAACGCCTGACAATCTCAGCATGGGAGGCGCCAGCATTGTCCAGGCTGTACAGGTTGTAGCCTGCCAGATTGAACGGTGACTTGTCGGCACCGGCACTGAGCTCATGTGTAATCGCGGCGCTCACGCTTTCGCTTGCGCTGGTCGGCGAATCGAGTTGCTTGATGACCGACTGTATGGCTTGCCCCAGCGCCAACGCCTCAGGTGATCGAATCAACTGATCCAACGCCGCCGCGGGATCGTCTCGGATAGCCAGCCGAGTGCTCTGTGGAAGAAAGTCCATCAGCCTGTTCAACAGCGGGGCTCTACCGGGGCCCGCCTGTGTACGCGGCGGTTGATCTGCGTGTTGTGCCAGCCATTGTTTTACCACGCTGTCGAGCCGGCGCCGCGCAGTAGCACCCAACAACCCCGTCAATGACACGACCCCGCCCGACTCCGCCTTGGGCGCGCGATGGGCTAAATCGAACGACAGCGTAAACGCCAGGCCGTGCGCTTGCTGGCTATTGATCGGTACTTTGTTGCCTTGATATCTCAGGTGGTCCGCGAGGCTCATCACACTGCGCTGCGTGCGTTGGAACAGGCCGGAGCGAGGGTCGATGGGTATCTGGACCTGGTCCAGATCAATACGCCCGTTCACGTCGTCGGCCTGGGACTTGAGCGCGGTGATGGTTGCATGTCGATCAGCGGCGTCCCCCAACGCCTGCTCTTGCTCGCACAGGGCTTCCTCGGAGCGCGCCGAGGCATAGCTCTGCGGCATCTGAAAGCCTGGGTTTTCCTTCAATTGCCTGAGGCGAGCAGCCGCCTGGGCGGGCGTCGGGTTGACCGGCTCACCATAAAATTGCGCGACGATGTTCGCAGGTATTTCATCGTCTCGCCCATACCAGGGGAAGCGGATTTCCTGGCCAGGTTCAGGGGCGAAAAGCGTGAGGGTCGACATCAGCGTGCGCGACACGTCGGACCATCCCGAGTCGTCCGACGCGGAGAATGTTTTCAGTTTGCCTTCCACGTAGCCCGTGATCTCCCCGCGAGACGGGACGAAGGTGAGTGAACTTGTGTCGAGCTTTTGCGCTTTGATCCACTCCTGAAAATGTGGGTCAAGCAACGCGTTGTCCATCGCGATATACCAACGCGCCAATGTGGAGTCCGGGTGCACCTTGACGTTGGGTGGCCGTATTGAGGGTCTGTAGGGCCCGTTGCCCAATGTCTTTGCGAACGCCTGCGCCACCTGCGCGTCCCCTGCGCTGCGTTGCTCTTGAGCTGATCGCGCAGGGGGGGCGGGGGGAGTCAGGGGCAGTGCGACCGTATCAAGCGTCGGCGGGGGCTGTACGAGGGGCTGTGTGGGGGCGGCGAGTGACGCGATATTCATAACTGACCTTCAGAAGCGGATAAAGATACTCATGCAGTGGCTGCAGTACCGATATCAACTCAGTGGTCATTAGATAAAAAAAGCTCCGCCGGGTGTTTACGACTCATTGCAGAGTCACCACGTCGCCTGTCTTCAACGGGTAAAACAGCGCCCACAGTGCAGGAGCAATCAGCACTGCAAGCGCGGTTTTTCAGAGAGGGGCAGTGGCTCCATCCTCGCTCGAGTACATCCATCGCAACAATGAATGCCGCCCGCTGATGCCCAGCTTGATCGCTGCGCGTTTCAGATAGCTCTCGATGGTGTTGACCTTCAACGCCAGCTGCTCCGCCAGTTCCGGGGCGGTACGCCCGGCCAGCAGGCCTACGCAGACTTCCAGTTCACGGTTGGACAAGGTCAGCCCCGATTGCACCAGGCGTTCTTCAATGCGTCGGCGCAAGGTTTCAATGCCCTGGTGTTCGGCAGGCACGAAGTCGCTGTCCTGGCGGCACGGCTGGATCGCGGTGATGTGTTTTTCCACCAGCGGCAACAGCAAGGTGGAAAAATCCTGCAGCATGCTGCGCTCCTGAGGCGAAAAATTTTCCGACTGGTGCGAGCGGTACACCGAGAGCACGTAGCGCACATCGTCCTTGTGGCGTGTGAGGTGCAATTGGGCGGCGGGTAGCTCCACGCCCAGTTCCACCGCCGAATCGGTGTAGACCGGGCTGATCTTGCGCCGGGTCTGGCCTTCGCAACTGACCCGCAGTTGCGTGATATGCGTGGCGTCCACTGCCAATTGGGTGAGGATGAGGTCATGCAGCATGCGTGGGAAGTGGCGACTGCCGGTGCTGGCGATGACCTTGCCTATATGTGGGAACAGGTGTGAGTTCATCAATTCGTCCATGAGTTTCGGGTGCAGGAACCTATGCTAGTACAGGCTGGCGGCACGATGGGGATCCAATCTGGAGAAAACCCGGTTAAATCTCCTACAGCCCGTGTAAGCCCTATCTCACAGCATGGGTTTCGCTCAGGGGGGCGGCAGGCGTGTACATACCCGTTGCTGCGGTAATGGCGGCTAATGGTTCCGCCGTTACCACAGCAACGGATATGCCCCCCCAAACAGCACGTACATCCAATTTTCCCACCCCCATACCCGCCAAACTCCCCTCATCGCTGATAGCTCGAAGCAGAGGGACACACCATGGACCCAGCATCCAAGACCGGGCCCGACGAAGTCGTCACCCTGGTCGTCAAACACTTGATCAAACAAGGCCTGGAAGCCGACTACGAAGCCTGGCTGCGCCGCATCGTGCGTGTCGCCGGCGAGCGCCCTGGCCACCTTGGCGTCGACGTCGTGCGCAGCAAGCAAAACGGCCTGGCGCTGTTCACCTGTGTATTGCGCTACCGCTCCACCGACGCCCTGGAAACCTGGCTCGATTCCCCCGAGCGCAAAACCCTGATCGCTGAAGCCGCGCCAATGCTGGCCGACGGCGACAACACCGAAATCGGCGGAGCCAATGAATTCTGGTTCACCCCGCAAACCGACAACGCCGCCAAGCCGCCGCGCTGGAAGCAGGCGGTGGTGACCCTGTGTGTGATCCTGCCGCTGACCCTGCTGGTGCCGATCGTCTGGGGCCCGATCCTGCGCCTGCATCCGTTCCTGTCCAACTACGTGGTCGCCACCTTCCTGGTCACCGTGACCATCGTGGTGCTGGTGGTTTACCTGCTGATGCCGGCGGCCACCCGTCTGTTCGCTCCCTGGCTTGAAGCCTCTGTAAAGGAAACCCTATGAACGCCGATCTGATTCTGTTCAATGGCCAGTTCCACACTGTGGACCGTGAAAACCCGCGCGCGACCGCCGTCGCTATCAGCAATGGGCGATTCGTCGCCGTCGGCACTGACGGCGAGGCCATGGCCTTGCGCGGCAGTGGCACCCAGGTCATCGACCTCAAGGGCCGCACCGTGATCCCGGGCCTCAACGACTCGCACCTGCACCTGATCCGGGGCGGGTTGAACTACAACCTCGAGCTGCGCTGGGAAGGTGTGCCGTCCCTGGCCGATGCCTTGCGCATGCTCAAGGACCAGGCCGACCGCACGCCAACCCCGCAATGGGTACGCGTGGTCGGTGGCTGGAACGAATTCCAGTTCGCCGAAAAACGCATGCCGACCCTGGAAGAACTCAACCAGGCGGCGCCGGACACCCCGGTGTTCGTGCTGCACCTGTATGACCGCGCCTTGCTCAACCGCGCGGCGCTGCGCGTAGCGGGTTACACCAAGGACACGCCGAACCCACCGGGCGGCGAGATCGTGCGTGACAGCAATGGCAACCCCACCGGCATGCTGGTGGCGCGGCCGAACGCGATGATCTTGTATTCAACCCTCGCCAAGGGCCCGAAACTGCCCTTGGAGTATCAGGTCAACTCGACCCGCCAGTTCATGCGTGAACTCAATCGCCTGGGCCTGACCAGCGCCATCGACGCCGGCGGCGGTTTCCAGAACTACCCCGATGACTACGCGGTGATCGAGCAACTGGCCAAGGATGAGCAGTTGACGGTGCGCATCGCCTACAACCTGTTCACCCAGAAGCCCAAGGAAGAACTCAGCGATTTCAAGCACTGGACCGGCAGCGTCACCCTGCACCAGGGCGATGACTACCTGCGCCACAACGGCGCCGGCGAGATGCTGGTGTTCTCCGCGGCCGACTTCGAAGACTTCCTCGAGCCGCGCCCCGACCTGCCATTGACCATGGAACAAGAACTGGAACCGGTGGTGCGCCACCTGGTGGAGCAGCGCTGGCCGTTCCGCCTGCACGCCACCTATGACGAATCCATCTCGCGCATGCTCGACGTGTTCGAGAAGGTCAACCGCGACATCCCGTTCAATGGCTTGCCGTGGTTCTTCGACCATGCCGAAACCATTACCCCGAAAAACATCGAGCGGGTGCGCGCCCTGGGCGGCGGTATCGCGATCCAGGACCGCATGGCGTTCCAGGGCGAATATTTTGTCGAGCGCTACGGCGCCAAGGCGGCCGAAGCCACGCCGCCGATCAAGCGCATGCTCGCCGAAGGTGTGCCGGTCGGGGCGGGCACCGATGCCACGCGGGTGTCGAGCTACAACCCGTGGACCTCGCTGTACTGGATGGTCAGCGGCCGCACCGTGGGTGGCCTGGAGCTGCACGCCGAAGGCCTGCCGCGCCTGACGGCGCTGGAACTGTTCACCCATGGCAGCGCGTGGTTCTCGTCCGAGCAGGGCAAGAAAGGCCAGATCAAGGTCGGCCAGCTGGCGGACGTCGCCGCACTCTCGGCGGACTTTTTCAGCGTCGATGAAGAAGCCATCAAGTGGATCGAGTCGGTGCTCACCGTGGTCGGCGGCAAGGTGGTGTACGGCGCCGGCGATTTTGAAGATTTCGCACCGCCACGCGTGCCGGTGCTGCCGGACTGGTCGCCGGTGGTCAAGGTGCCGGGGCATTGGCGCCCAAGCTCACCTCTGCAAGCTCAAGTTCACCAGTGCAGCGGCCCGTGCGGCGTGCATTCCCACAGCCATGAAAAGGCGCGCCTCTCCAGCGTGCCCGTCAGCGATTTCCAGGGTTTCTGGGGCGCGTTTGGCTGCTCGTGTTTTGCCTTCTGATTTCACTACCCCTAAAGGAGTTACCCCATGACTTACTCGCGCTTGAACAAAGATGACGCCGTGGTGCTGTTGGTGGATCACCAGACTGGCCTGATCTCCCTGGTGCAGGATTTCTCGCCCAACGAATTCAAGAACAACGTGCTGGCCCTGGCGGACGTGGCGAAGTTCTTCAACCTGCCGACCATCCTCACCACCAGTTTTGAAGCCGGCCCCAACGGCCCGTTGGTGCCAGAGCTCAAGGCACTGTTCCCGGACGCGCCGTACATCGCCCGCCCTGGCCAGATCAACGCCTGGGACAACGAAGATTTCGTCAAGGCGGTCAAGGCCACCGGCCGCAAGCAGATCATCATTGCCGGGGTGGTGACGGATGTGTGCGTGGCGTTCCCGACCCTGTGCGCACTCGACGAAGGCTTCGAGGTGTTCGTGGTCACCGACGCCTCCGGTACCTTCAACGAAACCGTGCAACAAGCCGCCTGGGCGCGCATGACCGCCGCCGGTGCGCAATTGGTCAACTGGTTCGCCGTGGCCTGCGAGCTGCAAGTGGACTGGCGCAACGACATGGAAGGCCTGGCCAACCTGTTGTCGCCGCGCATCCCCAACTACCGCAACCTGATGAACAGCTACTCGGCGTTTACGGCCAAGTAACCGGTTTTCAAGCCTGTAGGTGATCAATGTGGGAGGGGGCTTGCCCCCGGTTGCGGTGTGTCAGTCTCAGTATTGTTGACTGATGCACTGCTATCGGGGGCAAGCCCCCTCCCACATTTGGTTTGTGGTGTGGTCTCTGACAGGCTATAAACCAGCCAAATGTCCACCGAGAAGCGACAATGAACCCCTTTGAAGACATGCGCCTGTTCTGCCAGGTCATGGAGTCCGGCAGCTTCACCGCCGCCGCCGAACAGCTGGGCCTGTCCAAGCAGTTCGTCAGCCGCCGCCTGATCCAGCTGGAAGACCGCCTGGGCGTGCGCCTGCTCAACCGCTCGACCCGCCGCCTGGACATCACGCCCCTGGGGCAGAGTTACTACGAATCAGCCTTGCGCCTGCTTGGTGAAGTCGAGCAAGTGGAGCAGGGCATCGCCGGCCAGAACAGCGAGCCACGCGGCACGCTGCGCCTCAGCGCGCCGTTGTCGTTCGCCATGGCGCACCTGGGCTGCCTGTTGCCGCTGTTCCTGCAGCGCCACCCCCAGGTTTCGGTGGAGGTCGACCTCAGCGACCGCCCCGTGGACCTGATCGGCGAAGGCTACGACCTGGTGCTGCGGATCGGCACTCTCGAAGATTCCACCTTGATCGCGCGCCGTATCGCCAGTATTGCGCGGGTGTATTGCGCCAGTCCCGAGTACCTGGCCGTGCGTGGCACGCCGCAAAAACCCGATGACCTCGCCGAGCACGACTGCTTGCCCTACGGCCATGGCCGCCAGGTGCAATGGCGCTTCAAGGGCAAGGTGCAGGCGCTGAATGTCAGCGGGCGCATGCGCGTCAACAACGGTGAGCTGTTGCGCGATACCGCGATTGCCGGATTGGGTGTCACCTACTTGCCGACCTTTATCGTCGGCGACGCCTTGCAAGACGGGCGCCTGGTCACGGTATTGGACGATTTCGCCCCCGAAGCCCTGACCCTGTCGGCGGTGTACCCACAGCACCGGCAAAGCTCACGGCCGGTGCAGGCGCTGGTCGAGTTCCTGCGCGAGCGCCTGGCTAGCGGCTGTTGAACAGCTGGCGGATCAGGTTCGGCGTGCTGCCGGTCCAGCGTTTGAATGAGCGCCGGAAGTTGGCCGCGTCGTTGAAGTTCAGGTACGCCGCCACTTCCTCATTGCTGTAGCCCTTGACCTGGTACAGGTGCAGCGCCACCTGCTTGCGCACCCGGTCGACCTGTTGTTGAAATCCGGTGTGGTGTTTTTGCAGCTTGCGCTTGAGCGTCGCCGGGCTCATGGCGAAGGCCTGGGCAGCCTGTTCCAGGCTGGGCGGCTGGCGCACCTGGTCGTGCAGGTAGTCGTAGAGCGCGTCGAGAAAACTGCCGGCGAAACCCAACTGCTCGATCTGCTCGCAGGCCTGGCGGCGCGCGACCTGGCCGGCGGTGGCCGAGGCCCCAGGCCAGGCACGGGTCAGGTATTCGCGCGGGATGCTGAGCATGTCCAGCGGGCGCTCGAAACGCGTGCCTTCGCCCAGATGCACCCAATATTGCTCGACGTAACGCGGTTCGGCATGGCTGAAACTGCAGGCCCACGGCAGGCGCTCGCCGCTGAGCCATTGGCTCATGGCAACCAGCGAGGTCATGCTCGCCTCCAGCAGAAAGCGCCAATGCTCACCGGCCCCGCAACTGTCCAGCCAGTACAGGTAGGCGTGGTGCTCGTCCAGCGCCAGTTGCAGGGTCGCCAACGGGCTGAGCAGCACCTGCTGCTGAATCAGGATTTCCAGGGCCTGGTGCAGGTTTTGCGCGTGGCCGAGGGCATGGCTGGCCGCGCCGTAATAGCCCGGCAACAGGCGCTGGCCAAACAGGAAGCTGCTGTCGTCGGCGTCGAGTAATTTGCGGCTGTTGCCGATCAGCCCGAGAAACTGCTGCGGGCTCAAGCGGGCGTTACCGGCCAGGATGTCCTCGTGGAACAGCCCGGTGCCGCGCAGCAGGCGATGGCTGTCGATGTCGCGGGACAAGGCCAGGTCGATCAGCGTGGCCGGTTGGTAATGCCCTGGGATGAAGCGCGTGTCGCTTTCATACCAGCGGGTTTTAACGGCCATCTCAGGCGCTTTTCGCGAGGGGCTGCTTGGCCCGGGCCAACGCCAGGTTCAGGCGCTTGAGCAAGTCGTGGGGTGGCTCGTCCAGGGCCATCACTACCGCGGTGGTCGCCGCCAGTTGCAGGCGCTCACCGTGCAGCCGGGTTTTGTGCGCCAGGCCGCGGACCGCCTGTTGCAACTCCAGCGCAAGCACCTGGGCCTGGCGCTCGCCGGTGTTGGGCAGCAGCACCACAAAGCGATCGCCTGCCAAACGGCACAGCAAGTCCTGACGGCGCAGGTTGAGCAACAGCAAGTGGCTGAGCGCCTGCAGTACCGCGTCGCCCTCGGCATGCCCATAGGCCTGGTTGATGGCGGCGAAGTTGTCCAGGTCCAGGGCCAGCAGCGACAGCGGTTGCTGCTGCTCGAGGCTGTCTTGCAGGCTGTCGGCCAACTGGCGCTTGAGGTAATCGGCGCCGGCCAGCGGCGTGAGTTTGTCGAACAGCCGATGTTCGCGAAACAGCCGTTCGCGCTTTTCCATTTGCGCGCTGATCGCCAGTTGTTCGCGGTGCCAGTGGTAGATGCCGATGGTCAGCAGGATCATGCCCACCGGCATCGGCCCGGACTCCAGCCAGTGGTCCCAGGTGATGCTGTCGGGCAGGCGGATAAACTCGTCGAGGCTGTCGATCCACCAGGAAAAAAAGATGCACGACAGGCCGAGCGCCAGGTAGTTGGTGACACGCCCGGCGGGGCGGCTTTTCAGCACCAGGCCCAGCCAGACCAACGCCAACAGCGCCGAACCGCCCTCGCCGAAGATATCCAGCCAGACCCATTCGCTGACGCTTTTCAACTCGCCGCAGGCCAGGTGCAGGATCAACCCGAGGTTGGCGGCGATCAGCAGCAGGGCGAGTTTCCAGCGGTGGGGTTTGAGCACGGAAAACATGGCCGCGAATCCTTGGGCAAATGAGCGATGGGCGCCAGCACAGCAGATCGATGTGACGGTTGGATGACGGCGGGGGTGGGTCGAATCAGCTCATGTGATAAATAAATTTTCGTGCCGAACGCCGAACAAATGTGGGAGCGGGCTTGCTCGCGAAAGCG
>NZ_JBAWDE010000219.1:0-22806 GCF_049590575.1 Pseudomonas sp. | reverse complement strand
GGCCTGGGCTGGCGCTGGCCGGCGCCGTTCGAGGCGGCGATCCCGGTGGACCTGCGCCTGCGCACCACCTCCAGCGGCTTGCAGGACGTGGGCACCCGCGATGGCCTGCGCATCATCGTGCAGGCCTATGTGGCGTGGCAGGTGCAGGGCGATGCCGACAATGTGCAGCGCTTTATGCGCGCGGTGCAGAACCAGCCGGATGAAGCGGCGCGGCAGATTCGCACCTTTGTCGGCTCGGCGTTGGAAACCACGGCGGCGAGTTTTGACCTGTCCAGCCTGATCAATACCGACGCCGGCCAAGTGCGTATCGCCGAGTTCGAGGCGCAACTGCGCGAGCAGATTGATCAACAATTGCTCACCACCTATGGCGTGCGTGTGGCGCAGGTGGGCGTCGAGCGGCTGACGTTGCCCTCGGTGACCCTCACCGCCACCGTCGACCGCATGCGCGCCGAGCGCGAAACCATCGCCACCGAACGTACTGCTGTGGGCAAGCGCGAGGCCGCGCAGATTCGCTCCGCCGCCGAGCGCGATGCACGCATCGTGCAGGCTGATGCCACGGTGAAAGCCGCCGACATCGAAGCGCAGTCGCGGGTCGAAGCCGCGCAGATCTATGGCCGTGCGTATGCGGGCAACCCGCAGCTGTACAACTTGCTGCGTTCGCTGGATACCCTGGGCACTGTGGTGACGCCGGGCACCAAGATCATCTTGCGCACCGATGCCGCGCCGTTTCGCGCGCTGGTGGACGGGCCGAAGGACGTTCAGCCATGAGCGAGCGTGACAGCCCGGACAGCCCGTGGATCCAGGCCGGGCGCCTGACTTTCCTGGCGCTGTACGCGGTGACCGTGTTGGCGGCGTTGGCCTGGGCGTTTTCCAATGTGCGCCAGATCGACCCGCAGAACCGCGCGGTGGTGTTGCACTTTGGCGCGCTGGACCGGATTCAAAATGCCGGGCTATTGCTGGCGTGGCCGCAACCCTTCGAACAGGTGGTGCTGCTGCCGGCGGCGGACCGTGTGATCGAGCGCCGGGTGGAAAACCTGCTGCGTTCCGACGCGGCGACCCAGGCCGACCGCGTTGCCACGTTTGCCGCGCCGTTGAGCGATGCGCTGGCCGGCTCCGGTTACCTGCTGACCGGCGATGCCGGGGTGGTGCAGCTGGATGTGCGGGTGTTCTACAAGGTCACCGAGCCCTACGCCTTTGTATTGCAGGGCGAACACGTGCTGCCGGCACTGGATCGCCTGGTGACCCGCAGCGCCGTGGCCCTGGCGGCAGCGCGGGATCTGGACACGATCCTGGTGGCACGCCCGGAACTGATCGGCACCGACAACGGCGCGGCTGAACGGCGTGAGCGGTTACGCGGCGATTTGGTGCGAGGCATTAACAAACACCTGATGGCGTTGACCTCCACCGGCTTGGGCTTGGGCATCGAAGTCACCCGCGTCGACGTGCAATCAAGCCTGCCGGGCCCGGCGGTGAATGCATTCAACGCGGTACTGACCGCCAGCCAGCAGGCCGACAAAGCCGTGGCCAACGCGCGCACCGACGCGGAAAAACTCACCCAGACCGCCAACCAGCAAGCCGACCGCCTGGTGCAAGTCGCCCACGCCCAGGCCAGCGAACGCCTGGCGAACGCCCAGGCGCAAACCGCCACGGTGGCCAGCCTCGCCCAGGTCAAAGACCCCGGTCTGCTGCTGCGGCTGTACCGCGAACGCTTGCCGAAGATTCTCGGCCAGGCCGGTTCGGTCACGACGGTCGACCCTAAAGACGACTCCCGCTTGATCATTCAGGGAGCCGAACAATGAGCGCGCCCATGCTGACCTCCGCCGAACAGCGCAGTGCTGCGCGGCAACTGACCCTGGCGATGCTGGCCCTGGGTGTACTGATGTTGGGGCTGGTATGGCGCTGGCTGGCGCCGGACCAGAACGGCGTGAGCCAATTGCTGCTGGGTTTCGCCTCGTTGCTGGTGGCCGTGCCGGTGATGCGCTCGGCCTGGTACAGCCTGCGTTTCCCCAGCCTGCATGGCATCACCGACCAACTGATCGCCCTGGCGATGATCGGCGCGTGGGCCACGGGCGACCTGCTGACCGCCGCGTTGCTGCCGATCATCATGATCTTCGGCCATGTGTTGGAAGAGCGCAGCGTGATCGGTTCCCAGGAGGCGATCCACGCCCTCGGCAAACTGACCCGCAGCCACGCGCGGAGGGTGCAGGCCGACGGCAGCATCCATGAAGTGGACAACGGCACGCTGAACACCGGCGACATCGTCGAAGTGCGCGCCGGTGATCGGGTGCCCGCCGATGGCGTGGTGCTGTCGGGCCAGGCCAGCCTGGACACGGCGCCGATCACCGGCGAGTCGGTGCCGCTGGAAGCCAGCGTGGGTGTGCAGGTGTTTGGTGGGGCGATCAACCTCGACGGCTTGCTGCGCCTTGAGGTGACCCGCACCGGCAATGAATCGACCCTGGGCAAAGTTATCGCGCTGATGCAGAACGCCGAGCGCTCCAAGCCGCCGATCACGCGGCTGCTGGAGCGTTACGCCGGCAGCTACAGGGTGCTGGTGCTGTTGCTGGCGGCGGTGACCTGGTTTGCGACCAACGACGCCCAGGCCATGTTGGCCGTGCTGGTGGCGGCGTGCCCGTGTGCGTTGGTGCTGTCGGCGCCGGCCACGGCAATTGCCGGGATTGCCGTAGCGGCGCGCCACGGGATTTTGATTCGCAGCTCGGCGTTCCTCGAAGAGCTGGCGGACCTGACCTCGCTGGTGGTCGACAAGACCGGCACCCTGACCTTTGGCACCCTGCGTTTGCAGTCCATCGAGACCACGGCGCCGGACCGCCAAGTGCTGCTGAACCTGGCGGCCAGCCTTGGTTCGGCCAGCAGCCACCCGGTCAGCCGCGCGTTGGCGGGGTTGGCGACTCAGGAACAGAGGCTGGCATTGACCGAGATCCGCGAGCGCCAAGGCCTGGGTGTCGTCGCCCAGACCGAGCAGGGCGAGGCGGCGCTGGGGCGGCCGGAGTTGTTCGCGCAACTGGGGATCGCCACCACTGGCGTGCCGAACCATGACGGCCCGATTGCCGGGCTGGCGTTGAACGGGCAATTCCTCGCCTGGTTGCTGCTGGCTGACAGCGTCAAGCCGGAAGCACGCCAGGCCCTTCAAGAATTGCGCGAGCTCGGCCTGGGTCGCCAACTGCTGCTGACCGGCGACCGCCAAAGCGTGGCCGACAGCCTGGCGCTGGACGTGGGCATCAGCAATGTCGAGGCCCAGGCCTTGCCGGAAGACAAGCTCAACCGCGTGTTGGGTGAAATCAGCAACGGCTTCCGGCCTATGGTGGTGGGCGATGGCATCAACGACTCCTTGGCGCTCAAGGCCGGTGTGGTCGGGGTGGCCATGGGCGCGGGCGGGGCGGACATTGCGTTGGCCTCGGCGGACGTGGTGCTGATCGGCAGCGACCTGCGCCGCCTGGGCACGTGCGTGCGCTTGAGTCGCCAGTGCCGGCACACGTTGCAGGTCAACGTGGTCATCGGCCTGGGCTGGACCTTGGCAATTGTAGTGTTTGCCGCGTTTGGCTGGCTGGGCGCTGCCGGGGCGATGATTGCGGCGGTGCTGCATAACCTCAGCACTTTGCTGGTACTGGGCAACGCCGGGCGTCTGCTGCGCTTTCAGGAGCCGTTGTTGAAGCTGGAGGAATGACGTTCGGTCGGGTTTGAGGGGTATAGAAGGAGGCTATTGAATCGATAGCCTCCTACTTTGTCTTAGGATGGTCTATCGTCACTGCAGACGTCTGAAACAAGGGGGGACTACTCATGCTCGCGCAACTTCCACCGGCCTTACAGAATCTTCAGCTACCGCTGCGTCTGCGACTCTGGGACGGCCATGAATTCAACTTGGGCCCCGAGCCCAGTGTGACCATCGTGGTGAAGGACCCCACGGTTGTGTCCAGGCTGACCCATCCCACCCTTGACTCGCTGGGTGAAGCCTTCGTCGAGGGCAAATTGGAGCTGGAAGGCTCTATTTCCGAAGTGATCCGAGTGTGTGACGAGCTGAGTCACGCTTTGATCGATGACGACGAGGGCAGCCGTCCGGTGCGCTCGATCCACGACAAGGCCACAGACGCAGCGGCTATTTCCTACCATTACGACCTGTCCAACGAGTTCTACCAGCTATGGCTGGACCAGGACATGGCGTATTCCTGCGGTTATTTCGAAACCGGCAGCGAGTCCATCGACCAGGCTCAACAAGACAAATTCCGCCACCTGTGCCGCAAGTTGCGCCTGCAGCCCGGTGAGTATTTGCTCGATGTGGGCTGCGGTTGGGGCGGGCTGGCGCGGTTTGCGGCGCGCGAGTTCGGTGTCAAGGTGTTTGGCATCACCCTGAGCAAAGAGCAGTTGGCGCTGGCCCGGGAACGGGTCAAGGCCGAGGGCCTGGAAGACCAGGTAGACCTGCAACTGCTGGACTACCGCGACCTGCCCCAGGACGGCCGTTTCGATAAAGTGGTGAGCGTGGGCATGTTTGAGCACGTCGGCCACGCCAACCTGGCGCAATACTGCAAAACCCTGTTCGGCGCGGTGCGTGAAGGCGGTCTGGTGATGAACCATGGGATTACCGCCAAGCATACCGACGGGCGCCCCGTGGGCCGTGGCGCCGGTGAGTTTATCGAACGTTATGTGTTCCCCAACGGCGAGCTGCCGCACCTGGCGATGATGACTGCTGAAATCAGTGAAGTCGGCCTGGAAGTGGTCGACGTTGAAAGCCTGCGCCTGCACTACGCGCGCACGCTGGACCATTGGAGCGAGCGCCTGGAAGACAATCTCGAGGCGGCGGCGAAGATGGTGCCGGCGCAAGCGTTGCGCATCTGGCGCCTGTACCTGGCCGGTTGCGCCTATGCGTTTGCCCGCGGCTGGATCAACCTGCACCAGATTCTGGCGGTAAAACCCCATGCCGATGGCAGCCATGAACTGCCGTGGACGCGCGAGGATATCTACCGCTGAATCCAAAAAATACGGCGGATCAAATGTGGGAGGGGGGCAAGCCTCCTCCTACTTTTTTGTGAGTTGTTTGTTAGAGAATCGGTGAAATAAGCCGCGCTACGCGCATGCCCAGTTGTTGCAGGCGGCGGGTCTCGCGGCTTTCTTCCTGGCTGACTTCATGGGCCAGGGTGAAGTCGTCCAGCAGCATCCGCTCGACTTCCTTGGCGAAGGCTTCGTCGACCGTCAGCAACATCACTTCGAAATTCAGCCGGAACGAGCGGTTGTCCATATTCGCACTGCCGATGGCGCTGATTTCGCTGTCCACCAACACCACCTTCTGATGCAAAAAGCCCGGCGTATAGCGGAACACACGCACCCCGGCGCGTACCGCTTCGATTGCATACAGGCTCGAGGCGGCATACACGATGCGGTGGTCGGGCCGCGAAGGCAGCAGCACACGCACGTCTACCCCGCGCAAAACCGCGAGGCGCAGGGCGGCAAACACGGCTTCGTCAGGGATGAAATACGGGCTGGTGATCCACACGCGTTCGGTCGCGGCATGGATCGCCTCGACAAAAAATAGCGAGCAGGTTTCATACGGATCGGCCGGGCCGCTGGAGAGTAATTGGCAGAGCACGCCGTCTTCGGGGTAGGCGTCCGGCAGGATCAGCGGCGGCAGCTCGCGCGCGGCCCAGAACCAGTCCTCGGCAAACGACTCCTGCAGGCACGCCACCACCGGGCCGGTGACCTGTACGTGAGTATCGCGCCACGGCGCCAGCGGTGGTTTTTTGCCCAGGTATTCATCGCCGACGTTATGCCCGCCGACAAACCCGGTGATGCCGTCCACCACCACGATCTTGCGGTGGTTGCGGAAGTTGACCTGGAACCGGTTGAGCCAGCCGCTGCGGGTGGCGAATGCTTTGACTTTGACGCCCGCGTCACGCAGCGATTGCACATACCGATGGGGCAGGGCGTGGCTGCCGATGCGGTCGTAGAGCACGTGAATATCCACGCCTTCAGCGGCTTTTTCCTTCAGCAAGGCGTGCAGCTGCCGACCGAGTTCATCGTCGTGGATGATGAAAAACTGGAACAGTACGGCAGTCTTGGCATTGCGAATGGCCTCGAAGATCGCGCCGAAGGTGGCGTCGCCATTAATCAGCAAACGCACTTCGTTGTTGGCCAGGCACGGCATGCGCCCGAGTTTGGGCATGGCGCGCAAGGACGCATAGGCGCTGGAGTTGCGCGCGGCCAAGGCTTCCTCGACCCACGGGCGCCAGTTCAGCTCGGTGATGGCGGTGTGCATTTCCTGGTTGGCCTGGCGCCGCGCCTGGATGTACGCGTCAAAGGTGCTGCGGCCGAAAATCAGGTAGGGGATCAGCGTGAGGTAGGGCATGAACATCAGCGACAAGGCCCAGGCAATCGAGCCTTGGGCGGTCCTGACGGTCAGCACCGCGTGGATCGCGGCGAGGCTGCCGAGAAAGTGCAGCGAGGCAATGAAGTAGGCGAGCAGGTGGGGGCCAAAAAAATCCATGAACGACATGACTCCAGACAATCCAGTGCCTAACAGACCATGTTCAGTGGGGAATGTCGCTATTTTATTTGCCGTGCAACACTGGCACTTTTGCGGCGTCTAACGCCCACAATTGCCCCAGGAGTTACCCGATGAATGCTCGTCTGCTAGGTTTGGCCATGGTTATTGGGTTGTCGCTGCCGGTGGCAGCACAGGCGCAGGTGCTGGCGCCGGGCTTGTGGGAATTGACCACCAGCAATATGAAAGTTGATAACCAGGACCTGCCGGACCTGTCGCTGATCCTCGGTCAGCTCAAGCAACAGATGACCCCGGAGCAGCGCGCGATGCTCGAAAAACAGGGCATCACCATGGCCGGCAAAGGCGTGCAGGTATGCCTTACACCGGCCCAGGTCGCCTCTGACTCGATCCCTCTGACCGACCCACAATCGGGCTGCAAACAGGAAGTCACCGACAAGACCGGCAACCAGTGGAAATTCCGCTTCAGCTGCCCGAAAGCCCAGGGCACCGGCGTTGCGACCTTCCAGAGCCAGAAGGAATTCACCACGACCGTCAACGGTACCTTCAATGCCACCGGCATTCAGCAGAAGGGCAGCCTGGACAGCCACGCGCAGTGGTTGGGCAACGATTGCGGTACGGTCAAGCCGCGCGCTTAACGCAGAAAATGCAACGGCAAACCCTGGCAGCTGTCGACGACCTGGCCGTTGTGCCAGGCCAGGTGGCCGGAGACCAGGGTGGTGCTCACGCTGTGCCGGAAGCTGCGTTCGGCAAATGGCGTCCAGCCGCAGCGCGCGAGGATCGGCTGGTTGCTGACCGGCTTGCCCGCAGGCTCGGGTTTGATCAACACCAGGTCGGCCCAATAGCCTTCACGCAGATAACCACGGTCCGGGATGGCAAACAGGTCGGCCACGCGATGGCTGGTTTTCGCCACCAGGGTGGTCAGGGGCAGCAGCCCGTAGGCCACCAACTCCAGCAGCGCCGGCAGCGCGTGCTGCACCAGCGGTAGGCCCGACGGCGCCTGCCGATACCCCAGCTGTTTTTGCGCCCAGGTATGCGGCGCATGGTCAGTGCCAATCACATCCAGACGATTACCCAGCAAGGCCAGGCGCAGGGCGTCGCGGTCGGCGCGGGTCTTGATCGCCGGGTTGCATTTGATCTGGTGGCCGAGGCGATGGTAGTCGCGGTCATCGAACAGCAGGTGGTGCACGCAGACTTCCGCGGTGATGCGTTTGTCTGCCAGTGGCTTGTCCTCGAACAGTTCCAGCTCGCGGGCGCTGGTCAGGTGCAGCACATGCAGGCGCGTACCCAAGCGCTGGGCCAATTCCACCGCGAAAGACGACGAGCGATAACACGCTTCGGCATCACGGATCAGCGGGTGGGCGACGGGCGGAATCTTGTCGCCAAAGCGCTCGCGCAGGCGCTGCTCGTTGGCCTGGATGCTCGGTGTGTGTTCGCAATGCGCCAGCAGAATGGTTGGCACCTCGGCAAACAGCCGCTCCAGAATCCGCGGGTCGTCCACCAGCATATTGCCGGTGGAAGCGCCCATGAACACTTTGACCCCGGCCACTGCGCCCGGGTCGAGGGCGGCAATGGTGTCGAGGTTGTCGTTGCTCACGCCAAAGTGAAAACCGTAGTTGGCCACCGAATGCAGGGCGGCGCGGCGTTTTTTATCGGCCAGGGCCTCCAGGGTTAATGTGGCCGGGTTGGTGTTGGGCATATCCATGAAACTGGTGATGCCACCGGCCACCGCTGCGCGCGACTCGCTGTAGAAACTGCCTTTGTCTGGCGCGCCGGGTTCGCGGAAATGCACTTGGTCATCGATCATGCCCGGCAGCAGCCACTGGCCCTGGGCGTCGATGGCCACGGGCGCGGTGCAATTCTCGATGCTGCTGGCGATCTTCTCGATACGGCCGTTGGCGATGAATACATCGGCGTCGAATTCCTGGCCCTCGTTGACCAGGCGGGCGTTGCGGATCAGCAAGCGGCTCATGGTTCAGAACTCGTTTTGCAGGGCTTTGTAACCGCGCACCAGGTCGACGTTGGTGCGCGCCACGTCTTCGGAAAACTCCGAGGCGCTGACACTCACCGGCGGGAATTGCGACAGGTCGGTATTCGGCCCGATGCGGGTGGTGGAGGGCACGTAGAACGCGGCGGGCAAGTCACGACCGTCGACCACCGAGTTGTGGCGCACCACGCAGCCGTCGCCCACGGCGCAGTTGAACAGCACGCTGTTGAAGCCGATGAACACGCGGTCGCCCACGGTGCAGGGCCCGTGGACGATGGAGCGGTGGGCGATGGAGGTAAATTCGCCGATGGTCACGGCGGCACCGGATTTGGAGTGGATGACCACGCCGTCCTGGATATTTGAGTTGGCGCCGATGGTGATCGGGTCCATGGCGCCGCTGGCATCGACTTCGTCGGCGCGGATCACCGCGTAAGGGCCGACGAACACGTTCTCGCCGATGATCACCTTGCCGCAGATGATCGCGGTTTTGTCGACGTAGGCCGATTCGGCAATGACCGGCAGATCGCCGGAAGGGTTCTTGCGGATCATGGCTTGCCCAGTGCGGCGCACAAGGTGTTGAGGTTGTACTCGAACAGCCCGGTGAACGTGCTGGCCGGGCCTTCGGCGGCCAGGGCATCGGAGTACAGCGTGCCGCCGATCTGCGCGCCGCTTTCGTCAGCGATTTGCTTGAGCAGGCGCGAGTCCTTGATGTTTTCCATGAACACCGCCTTGACCTTGTCCTTGCGGATCTGGGTGATCAGCGCGGCGACTTCGGCAGCCGAAGGTTCACGTTCGGTGGACAAGCCCTGCGGCGCCAGGAACTGAATGCCATAGGCCTGGCCCAGATAACCGAAGGCGTCATGGGAGGTAACGATGCGACGGTTGCCGGCCGGCAGCGCACCGAACTTGGTCTTGGCTTCGGCCAGCAGGCGGTAGATGTCCTTCAGGTACGCCTGGCTGTTGCGCTGGTAGTCGGCGGTGTTGGCCGGGTCGGCGGCCACCAGCGCCTTGGTGATGTTGTTCACGTAGATTTCGGCGTTGGCCAGGTTATGCCAGGCGTGAGGATCAGGGATGGTTTCGCCCTCTTCCTCCATGGTATGGGAAATCACGCCTTTGCTGGCGGTGACCACGGTGGCCTTGGTTTCGGTACTGGTCACCAGGCGGTCGAGCCAGGGCTCGAAACCGAGGCCGTTCTTGATGATGACCTTGGCCTTGAGCAACGCTTTGGCATCGTCCGGGCTCGGCTCGTAGGTATGCGCGTCGGCGTCGGGGCCGACCATGTTGCTGATCTGGATGTGATCGCCACCGATCTGGTGGGTGATGTCATCCAGAATACTGAAGCTGGTGACCACCTGGAGTTTGTCGGCGGCCTGCGCCGTTGATAACCACAGCACGAGACTGAACAGCACGAGTAGAGCGCGCATCGGGAAACACCTCATAGGGATGACAGCGAAGGCGGGCGGCGCAGCAACCCGTGCACCGGACCGAAGACCACGGACAGCAGGTATCCCGCGCCAGCCACCAGCACAATCGCCGGGCCGCTGGGCAGCGAGAAGTAGAACGACAGCAACAATCCAAACAACACCGACAGGCATCCCAGCACCGCCGATACCGCGATCAACACCGGCAGGCGCCGGCTCCAGAAGCGTGAGGCAATCGCCGGCAACATCATCAAACCCACCACCATCAGGGCGCCGATGGCCTGGAAGCCGATCACCAGGTTCAGCACCACCAGGGTCAGGAACAACCCGTGAGCCAACGGGCCGAGGCGGCTGACGGTTTGCAGGAACAGCGGGTCGAGGGTGTCCAGCAGCAGCGGTTTGTAGATCAACCCCATGGCGATCAGGCTGAACCCGGAGACCCAGAGCATGCCGGTCAGGGTGGTTTCATCCACCGCCAGGGCCGAGCCGAACAGCAGGTGCAGCAGGTCCAGGCGCTTGCCGGCGAGCCCCAGGATCAATACGCCAGCCGCCAGGGAAATGGGGTAGATGGCGGCGAGGCTGGCGTCTTCACGCAGGCCGGTGCGGCGGGTGATCCATGCCGACAAACCGGCCATGCCCAAGCCGGCGCCGAGGCCGCCGAGGGTCAGCGCGGGCAGGCTGAGCCCGGCGAACCAGAAGCCCAGTGCCGCGCCGGGCAGGATGCCGTGGGCCACGGCGTCACCGATCAGGCTCATGCGCCGCAGAATCAGGAACACCCCCAGCGGCGCGGTGCTGCAGGCGAGTACCAGCCCGCCGATCAGCGCACGGCGCATAAACACGAAGTCGAGGAACGGCATCCACAGGTGAGCGGCGAAATGCATCAGGCCACCTGCATTTGCGGTTGCGGGCGGATCAGTTCTTTACTCAGGCCGAACAGGCAGCCGCTGCTTTTGATCTGCAGCACGTGCTCGGTGTGCTGGCGTACGGACGCGAGGTCATGGCAGACCACGACCAGCGTGCGGCCGGCGTCGTGCCAGGCGTGGATATGTTTCCAGCACAGCGCCTGGCCTTCTTCGTCGAGGGCGGCGTGGGGTTCGTCGAGCAGCAAGACCGGCGCTTCGGCCAGGCTCATGCGCGCTAACAGGGCGCGTTGCAGTTCGCCGCCGGACAAGGCCATCAACGGGCGGTGTTCCAGGCCGCTGAGGCGCCAGTCATTGAGGACTGCTTGCAGGCGTTCGCGGCGTTGGTCAGGGCTGAGTTGGGTGCCCCAGAAACCGGCGGCGACCAGCTCTTGCAGGCTGATCGGAAACTGGCGATCCAGGTGCTGTTGCTGAGGCAGAAATGACAGCCCACCTCGGCGAGGAACCTCCACGCTGACCTTTCCCGCCAGCGGTTTTTGCAAGCCGGCGATGACTTTGAGCAGGCTGCTTTTGCCAGTGCCGTTGGCGCCGATGATGCCCGTGAGGCTGCCTTTTTCCAGGGTGAAATCCACGGCGGGGGTCAGGGGGTGGCCGGGGGCGCCCCAGCGCAAAGCGGTGCAGGTGATCATGCAGAGTGTCTCGTCCAGCGGCTTTCAGCCACGGCATCATGCGCGTGCAGGCTTTCGGCGTGGATCACTTTGAGGTGGAAGGCGTTGACGGCATCCGAGCGTTTCAAGGCGAGGTTCAGGCGGCGGGCGGCGTCTTCGCAGAACATCAGGTTCTGCCCATTGGCCAGGGCGAAGGCTTGTTCGTCCGCACGTTTCACGGCGGTTTGCACGGCAGTGCCGAGGGCGGCTTCGACGCTGTCGATCAGGTCGGTAAAGGGCAGGGTAGGCTGACTGGCATTCAATTCAACCCGCACCTGCGCGCTGCTGCGCTGGCTGTGGGGCGTGGCGACGATGCCGTTGGCGCTGCCGAGCCAGGTCAGCACGTGTTCATGCTGCAACGGCGTGTTAGCGAAATCTTGAAGAAATTGCTGCTGAATCAACTGCCTGGCGAGGGCAGCAGAGCAAGGGCAGGTTGAAGAATAAGTAACGTCAATTTTTAGTTCCACGTGGAACATCTGGTTTTCCAGGCGTGCCTCAATGCTCACCGGGTAGCTTTTCCAGCCAGCCAGCGGGCTGACCAACGCCGGGCGTTTCAGCAACAGGTCGGTGTGGATTCGCAGGTAGGCGTTCTTAGATAAATCTTCATGACTCTGGAGAAAACGCTGCAGTACATTGCGCAGAAGTGCAGGCGTAAGGGGCTGCTGCTCGAGCATTTCCAGCGCCAGGTACAGGCGTGACATATGAATGCCACGGGCGGTGCCATCGTCCAGGCTCACGCCGGCATCGGCGGTGGCGTTCAGGCGCTGGCCGTCGATGAGGATCGGCAAGGCGATGCCGCACATACCCACCCAGTCGAGTGGCAAGGCTTGGCGTGAAGCCTGCGCGGCAATATCCGGCAGAGTCAGCGCATTCATGGGCAGGTCCGTCGTTGGAAATAAAAAGACATGTTATATTATAACTATTGAGCCGACGATGATTTTTCTGCGCCAGCCTTCTTTCAGTCATGTCGAGTAGGGACGCTCCTCCATTTGCGGTATCTGTATGCACAGACGTCAGCTTCTAAACCTGCTTCTGGCCAGCCCTCTGTTCACTTTGCCCTTCACCGCGTCGGCCACGCAGATTCGCAATGCGCGCCTGTGGCGCTCGGACGACAAACTGCGGTTGGTGTTCGACCTGAGCGGGCCGGTGCACTACAAAACCTTTTCGCTGGGCGCGCCCGACCGCCTGATCATCGACCTGAGTGGCGCCGGGCTCAGCGGTGACTTCTCGCAGTTGATGCTCAAGGGCAGCGGGATTACGGCGATCCGCTCCGGGCATTTCGGCAAGGACGATACGCGCATCGTGCTGGACCTGGCCGCGCCGATGCAGCTCAACAGCTTTCTATTGCCGCCCCAGGATGGCCAGGGCCATCGCCTGGTGCTGGACCTGAGCAACGCCACCCAGGCACCTCGCCAAATCGCGGCTGAGCCTGCTGCGCCGGTGGACAAGGCGCATCCCAAGCGCGACATCATCGTGGTGGTCGACCCCGGCCACGGTGGCAAGGACCCCGGCGCGGTCGGCTCCAAGGGCCAGCGCGAAAAAGACGTGGTGCTGTCGATTGCCCAACTGTTGGCCAAACGCTTGAAACGCGAAAAGGGTTTTGATGTGAAGCTGGTGCGCAACGACGACTTCTTTGTGCCACTGCGCAAGCGCGTGGAAATCGCCCACAAACACAATGCCGACATGTTTATCTCGGTGCATGCGGACGCTGCGCCACGGATCACCGCGTCGGGCGCTTCGGTGTATGCCTTGTCTGAAGGCGGCGCCACATCCGCGACGGCGCGGTTCATGGCGCAACGCGAAAACGGCGCCGACCTGCTGGGTGCTACCAGCCTGCTGAACCTCAAGGACAAGGACCCGATGCTCGCCGGGGTGATTCTCGACATGTCGATGAACGCCACCATCGCCTCCAGCCTGCAACTGGGCAGCTCGATCCTGGGCAGCCTGGAAGGGATTACGTCGCTGCATCAGAAACGCGTGGAGCAGGCCGGTTTTGCGGTGCTCAAGTCACCGGATGTGCCGTCGATCCTGGTGGAAACCGGGTTTATCTCCAACGCTCGGGACAGCGCGCGGCTGGTCACGGCGCGTCATCAACAGGCGGTTGCGGACGGGCTGTTCGAAGGGTTGAAACAGTATTTCCAGAAGAACCCGCCGATGAACAGCTACATGGCCTGGGTGCAGGAACAGCAGAGTGGCCAGGTCTAACAGCCGGTCATCCGGCTGCAAGTGAACTTGGCGCTGGCGCCGCCCGAACTGGAAAACCGGTTCAGGGTGGTCCAGCCCACCCGCCGCGTGTAGCCGACCCACGCCTCGCCGTCCGACGCCAACCCGGTAAAGAACGTCAGTTGCCCGTAGCGGCTGTTGGTCTGTGCCCAGTAGCGTTTGCCGATCACCTCGAAGCCGCGCAAATACGTGGTACTGCCAACCGTCGCCACGCTGTACGCATTGCCCAGCGGGTCTACACACGCCAGCAGGGTGGCGCTGCGCGTGCAGTTGGCCAACAGGCTCGGCGCCTGCGCGCAGGCCGGTCCTGCCGCTGCCAATAGCACGGCGCACACCAGATATTTCATAGGGTTTCTCGGGGTTGGAAGGTGTTCAAGCATTGCGCCCTTCGTCGTGACGAGCAAGGGGGGATTGGCTTATTTGTATTGTTATACTATAACATAAATACAAAGCCTGGCTGAACCGGGCAGCCTGATGAGAATGACCTGATGCCCAATCGTCTCCCCGTTACTGTGTTATCCGGCTTTCTCGGTGCCGGTAAAAGCACGCTGCTCAACTACGTTCTACGCAACCGCGACAACCTGCGGGTGGCGGTGATCGTGAATGACATGAGCGAAATCAACATCGACGGCAGCGAAGTACAGCGCGACGTCACCCTCAACCGCTCGGAAGAAAAACTGGTGGAGATGAGCAACGGCTGCATTTGCTGCACCTTGCGTGAAGACTTGCTGGAAGAGGTCGGAAAACTCGCCAAGGAAGGTCGGTTTGATTACCTGTTGATCGAGTCCACCGGTATTTCCGAACCCTTGCCCGTGGCTGAAACCTTCACCTTTCGCGACGAGAACGAGCAAAGCCTGGCCGATATCGCACGCCTGGACACCATGGTCACCGTGGTCGACGGCATGAACTTTCTGCTCGACTACCAGGCCGCCGAAAGCCTGGCCTCGCGGGGCGAAACCCTTGGCGAAGAGGACGAGCGCTCGATCACCGACCTGCTGATCGAGCAGATCGAGTTCGCCGATGTGATCCTGATCAGCAAGATTGACCTGATCAGCAGCCATGAGCGCGAGGAACTGATGGCGATCCTGGAACGCTTGAATGCCCAGGCGGAAATTATCCCGATGGTCATGGGCGAAGTGCCGCTGGACAAGATCCTCAACACCGGCCGCTTCGACTTCGAACGCGCGGCCCAGGCGCCGGGCTGGCTGCGGGAGCTGCGTGGCGAACATGTGCCGGAGACCGAGGAGTACGGTATTGCCTCCACTGCCTACCGCGCGCGCCGCCCGTTTCATCCGCAGCGCTTCTTCGACTTTATCGACCGCCCGTGGGTCAACGGCAAACTGCTGCGTTCCAAGGGTTTCTTCTGGCTGGCCAGCAAGCACCAGGACGCGGGCAGTTGGTCCCAGGCCGGTGGTTTGATGCGCCACGGGTTTGCCGGGCGCTGGTGGCGTTTTGTGCCGAAAAACCAGTGGCCGCAGGACGAAGAGAGCGTGGCGGCGATTATGGGGAACTGGCAGCTGAGCACCGGTGATTGCCGCCAGGAATTGGTATTTATCGGGCAAAACATCGACTTTGCGCAGATGCGTACCGAACTCGACGCCTGTTTGCTCACCGACCAGGAAATGGCCCTGGGCGTTGAGGGTTGGCGCGCCATGGCCGACCCCTTTGGCGCCTGGTATGAAGAGGCCGCCGCCTGATGCTCGCACCAGTGATTCCCCTGCGCCCGGTAATCCGCCAAACCCGCGGCGAAACCCCGCTGGCCCTCTCCGATATTCTCGAAGATGGCGTCAACCTGGCGCTGTGGCAGCGGCAATTGCCGCTGCACATCGCCGAATTCGGCGCGCTGCTGGTGGCGCTCAATGAGCCTTTGGCCGAGTCCCTGGTGGTCGAGCTGGACAGCGATGACGCTGAACCGAATTTGCACGGACTGGCCGCCAGCTGTCGTGACCTTGAAGGTTATGAAGGGTTTATCGCCGATGTGTCATGGCTGGTCAGCGCGTTTGCCTGCCTGCTCGGCGCCAAGCGCATCGGCCTGCGTTTGCGGCTGTTGGACAAGGCCATGTGCCCGCGTTTTCACGTGGACCATGTGCCGGTACGGCTGATCACCACTTATGCCGGCATCGGCAGCCAGTGGTTGCGTGAAGGTGTGATGGACCGCCGCACACTGAGCCAGCCCGACGCCGAGCCCACCCAGCGCATCGAGCAGATCGGTTGCGGCGAAGTGGCCTTGTTCAAGGGCACAAAATGGCAGGGCAATGAAGGCCACGGCTTGATCCACCGCTCGCCAGCCCTGAAGGCAGATGAGCGCCGCCTGATTCTGACGCTGGATTGGTTGGCTTAACCGAGTAGGATCAAGCGTTCTACACGGCCCGAATGATGCCCCCTATGCTGCAGAACATTCCCACCCACGTGATTGCGGGGCCCTTGGGCGCCGGCAAGACCAGCCTGATCAGGCACCTGCTCGCCCAACGCCCGGCCAACGAGCGCTGGGCGGTGTTGATCAACGAGTTCGGGCAGATCGGCCTGGACGCCGCGCTGCTGACCCTGGATGACGACGGCATTGCCCTGGGTGAAGTCGCCGGCGGCTGCCTGTGTTGTGTGAACGGTGCGCCGTTCCAGGTCGGCCTCGGCCGCCTGTTGCGTAAGGCCCGACCGGACCGGCTGTTTATCGAGCCCTCGGGCCTGGGGCACCCGGCGCAATTGCTCAAGCAACTGCGCGAAGCACCCTGGCAGAGTGTGCTGGCGGTTCAGCCTTGCGTGCTGGTGTTGGACGCCCAAGCCCTGGCGGCGGGCAAACCCTTGCCGCACGCACAGCAGGCGGCGCTGGCCAGTGCCGGGCTGTTGATACTCAACAAGGAAGAAGGGCTGGACGCCCCGCAGCGCCAGGCGATCGAGCGACAGTTGCCGGATTGCCCGGTGTATTGGACCCGCCAGGCGCAATTGCCGCTCGGCCGTTTGCCGGGCTTGAACGCGCGGGGCAACGCAGCTGTGGATAACCTCGACGTGCCCAAAGGCTTGGCGCAGATGCCTGCCATCTGGACCGATCCTGCGCAGCCCATCTGCCTCAGCCAAGCCCAGGAAGGCGGCTGGAGTATCGGCTGGCGCTGGCACCCCAGCCAGCAATTCGATACCCGGCGCCTGCGCGATTGGCTGGCAAGCCTGGACTGGCGCCGCGCCAAGCTGGTTATCCACAGCGTCGATGGCTGGGTCAGCGCCAACGCTGTGGATAACAGCCCGCTTGCCTGGCAAACCAGCGAATGGCGGCGTGATTCCCGGATTGAATTAATCTTCAACGCGCCACAGGACGTAGCTACGTTACAGGCCGCTCTGGCAGCCTGCCGTCAGTGACGGTTCTTGGTCGCGTGGTCCTGGCGCCACTGGCTGAGTTCGATCACTTCGGCGCTGGGCAGCGGGGTTTTGATCTCGAACGGGTAGGGCGCCAGCTCGATCTGCGCACTGTGCGCGCCAAATTGGGTGATGGTCCCCGGATGACGGGTCTCGCCGGTCACGGTGAATTCGAAATTGTAGACGCGCGCCAAGCGCCGCCGGCCGTTGGCGTCCTTCACAAAACCGATGCGCTTGAGCGCCACTGCACCGTCAAGCAGCTCGATATCCAGCTTGGCGCAATGCTGCTTGACCCGCTCCAGCGCGCGCTCGCGCAGGCCGTGGTTATGCCATACCCAGGCGGCGCCGGTCGCCAGCAGCATCAACACGAAGATGTTTCCCAGGGTCAGCATGCGATGAACTCCAACAAAGTGAGAGCAGCTTAACTGTGTCGCTGGCCTGTCGTACAGGCTGCGTTTAGTCGCATACTGCGCGGCCAGAATTTCAACGGCTTTACGGAAATCCCCTGCATGAAACGCACACCTCATCTGCTTGCGATCCAGTCTCATGTGGTTTTCGGCCACGCCGGAAACAGCGCCGCCGTGTTCCCCATGCAGCGCGTCGGGGTGAACGTCTGGCCGCTCAACACGGTGCAGTTCTCCAACCACACCCAGTATGGCCAGTGGGCAGGCGAAGTGTTGGCACCGCAGCAGATTCCTGCGTTGGTGGAAGGCATCGCCGCGATTGGCGAGCTGGGCAACTGCGATGCGGTGCTGTCCGGCTACCTCGGCAGTGCCGACCAGGGGCGGGCGATCCTCACCGGCGTGGCGCGGATCAAGGCCACCAACCCCAAGGCCCTATACCTGTGCGACCCGGTGATGGGCCACCCGGAAAAAGGCTGCATCGTGCCCCAGGAGGTCAGTGATTTCCTGTTGGAGGAGGCGGCGGCCATGGCCGATTTCCTCTGCCCCAACCAGCTGGAGCTGGACAGTTTTGCCGGGCGCAAGCCGCAATCGCTGTTCGACTGCCTGGCGATGGCCAAGGCGTTGCTGGCGCGCGGACCCAAGGCGGTATTGGTCAAGCATCTGGATTACCCGGGCAAGCTGGCGGATGGCTTCGAAATGTTGCTGGTGACCGCCGATGGCAGCTGGCACTTGCGTCGACCACTGCTGGCGTTCCCGCGTCAACCAGTGGGCGTGGGCGACCTGACCTCGGGGTTGTTCCTGGCGCGGGTGCTGTTGGGGGACAGTCTGCTGGCAGCCTTCGAGTTTACCGCGGCAGCCGTGCACGAAGTGCTACTCGAAACCCAGGCCTGCGCCAGTTACGAGCTGGAGCTGGTGCGCGCTCAGGACCGGATTGCTCATCCTCGCGTGCGTTTCGAGGCGACACCGATCAGCTTTTGAGGATTAGTCCGATTGAGCACCGCCAGGGGCGCCCCTAGGCTCGCGGGTTTTTGGCCCCTTGTGCTCAGTGAGGAAGATCATGTTGCGTACGTCTTGGCGGTTTGCTGCGCTGGGCTTGGCATTGCTGCTGGGTGGTTGCAACCCCGAAGGTGATAACCCGCACCGCGCAGCCTTGATTGACCAAGCCATTGAGGCCAGTGTGCAGACGATCAAGCGCCGTGAGCCGCAGCCGGTTGATCGCGAGCCGATGTCGCCGCAACTGCTGGACGAGTTCGTCGCCGACCGCAAGCTTTTGATGGGGACATTGACTCTGCCGCAGGATTACTGGGACCAGTATCGACAGAACTACCAGTTGCTGCGTGGCGACATCCTGACGCGTCAGGAGCGCGCGCTTGAGTTACTCCAGCAGCAGTTGCGTGTGTACCTGCGGGAAACAGGCAGTCCTGGCGTACCTTCAAGTGTCATGGAGCAGTACTACCGTGACGCCAATGAGTCCGTCGGCAGAGAAAACATCGAAAATCACGTGAAGCGCATGATCCAGCTGGATCAGCGCTTCGACGTGTGCGCTCGCTTTCCTCTTTGCGCGCAAGAATAAACCTTACGGCGCTTCGGCCTTGATTTCCTGGTAACGCTTCTCCAGCTCCTGACGGATCTGCCGGCGCTGCTGCGCCTGCACGAACCGGCGCTTGTCTTCACTGTTATGCGGTTGCAGCGGTGGCACGGCGGCGGGTTTGCGCTGGTCGTCCACGGCCACCATGGTGAAGAAGCAGCTGTTGGTATGGCGGACCGAGCGCTCGCGGATGTTCTCGGTCACCACCTTGATGCCGACTTCCATCGACGTATTGCCGGTGTAGTTGACCGACGCGAGGAAAGTCACCAGCTCGCCGACATGGATCGGCTCGCGAAAAATCACCTGGTCGACCGACAACGTGACGACATAACGGCCGGCATAACGGCTCGCGCACGCGTAGGCGACTTCGTCGAGGTACTTGAGCAGGGTGCCGCCGTGGACATTGCCTGAGAAGTTGGCCATGTCTGGGGTCATCAATACCGTCATCGACAGCTGGGCGTTTCCGGGTTCCATAGCACACTCACGGGTTGTAGGCATTGGTGGGGGAGGCACCTCTGCGGGTGCTGAAGTCTTTGCAGGGCCATCCCTAACGGGACGCCGGCGGACGGCTTGCCGTCACGCGCGCGCGGATCTGTTTCCATATATTGCACCGGCTTTCAGCTGGAAGTCGCGGTGTTAACCTTCAAACGCCCGTCTCAGGGCATTTCTTACGATCAAGGCAGACTTTTCCTTTCGTTCTTTGCGACCGTTCCAGGGCGCGGGCGGAAGTGGGAAAAGCGCCAGTACCCTCAAGGAGCCCCTCGCCATGCACGCCATCAGCTTTATCCAGGACCTGGCCGTGATCATGTTGGTGGCCGGGGTTGTCACCATCCTGTTTCACCGCCTCAAGCAACCCGTGGTGCTGGGGTATATCGTCGCCGGCTTCATTATCGGCCCCCACACCCCGCCATTCGGCCTGATTCACGACGAAGACACCATCAAGACGCTCGCCGAATTGGGGGTGATTTTTCTGATGTTCTGCCTGGGCCTGGAGTTCAGCCTGCGCAAGCTGTTCAAGGTCGGCGCCACAGCGTTTATCGCCGCCTTCCTGGAAATCATCCTGATGATCTGGATCGGCTACGAAATCGGCCGCTGGTTCGACTGGAACACCATGGACTCGCTGTTCCTCGGCGCGATCCTGGCGATTTCCTCGACCACCATCATCGTCAAGGCGCTCAATGACCTGAAGATGAAAAACCAGCGTTTCGCCCAGCTGATTTTTGGCGTGCTGATTGTCGAAGACATTCTGGGTATCGGCATCATCGCCTTGCTGTCGAGCATTGCCGTCAGTGGCACGGTCAGCTCCGGCGAGGTGTTCTCCACGGTCGGCAAGCTCTCGCTGTTCATGATTGTCGCGCTGGTGATCGGCATTTTGCTGGTGCCGCGCCTGCTGGCCTACGTGGCCAAATTCGAAAGCAACGAAATGCTGCTGATCACCGTGCTGGGCCTGTGTTTCGGCTTCTGCCTGCTGGTGGTCAAGCTGGAATACAGCATGGTGCTGGGGGCCTTCCTGATCGGCGCGATCATGGCTGAATCCCGGCAGCTGGTTAAGATCGAACGTCTGATCGAACCGGTTCGCGACATGTTCAGCGCGATCTTCTTTGTCGCCATCGGCTTGATGATCGACCCACAGATCCTGCTGCAATACGCCTGGCCGATCGCGGTGATAACGGTGGCGGTGGTGCTGGGCAAGATGCTGTCCTGCGGCCTGGGCGCATTTATCGCCGGCAACGATGGCCGAACCTCACTGCGTGTGGGTATGGGGCTGTCACAAATTGGCGAATTTTCTTTCATCATCGCAGCGTTGGGCATGACCTTGCAGGTGACCAGCGACTTCCTCTATCCGGTCGCCGTGGCGGTGTCGGCGATCACCACGTTGCTCACGCCTTACCTGATTCGCGGCGCCGACCCGTTGTCGTTGAAGATTGCGGCCGTGATGCCCAAGCGCATGAGCCGGGTGTTCGGCATGTATGGGGAATGGCTGCGCAGTATTCAGCCCCAGGGCGAAGGCGCGATGCTCGCGTCGATGATCCGCAAGATCATCCTGCAAGTCGGGGTGAACCTGGCGCTGGTGGTGGCGATCTTCTTTGCCGGCAGTTACTTCGCGGCGCGTATCGGTGGGTATCTTGAGGGCTGGATCAGTGATCCAAGCTGGCAGAAGGCGCTGATCTGGGGCGGGGCATTGTTGTTATCGCTGCCGTTTTTGATTGCGGCGTACCGCAAGCTCAAGGCGCTGTCGATGCTGCTGGCAGAGATGAGCGTGAAGCCGGAGATGGCCGGGCGGCATACTCAGCGTGTGCGACGGGTGATCGCCGAGCTGATCCCGATTTTGTCGCTGCTGGTGATTTTCCTGCTCTTGGCAGCCTTGTCGGCCAGTATTCTGCCGACCAACAAGTTGCTGGTGCTGATCGCGGTGGTCACGGCGGCGGTGGCGGCGGTGCTCTGGCGGTGGTTCATCCGCGTGCATACGCGGATGCAGGTCGCCTTGCTGGAGACACTGGATAACCACAAGGATACGCCGGAGCACTAGCGGCCTGGGTGCGGGGCTCAGCTTTCCAGCCAGACGTCCCGTGCCCAGTGCCAGACCGACTCCCAGGACTCTTCGGTGACGAGTTCTTCTTCGCCCGACCACAGCACCACGGTGCCGTCTTCTTCGACGCAGTAGTAATCGTCACCGTCCTGGCAGATCGGGATCAGCTCGCGCGGCACGCCGATATCCCAGGCCGAGGCGGCGACTTCCGGCAGGTAAGTGTGGGAACCCGGATCAGTGATGGTCACCGGCTCCAGGCTGCCGTAGACCACGTCGCTGACAGTCAGCAGGAACTCCTTGAAGACAAACGGGATGTTGATGAACAGCTGTTCCTCGACTTCCACCAGTTGGTCTTCGTCAGGCAGTTCCAGAGGAACCGGGACCGGTTCGTTGGCTTCACGCAATTGTTCGATGACTTCTTCCACGGCCGGGATCCTCTTGCTAGATGGCGCGGTTTATAGGGGCGTTTTATACAGTAGCTCGCTATAAGTGCAACCGTGAAATAGAAAACCCCGGAACATGTCCGGGGTTTTTATTACCAACTGCTCAAACGCGCAGCTATCAGCCGTTCTGGCGGATACCGGCGACCAACCATGGCTGGTTGTCGCCTTGGGCACGTTCCATGTTCCAGCTTTCGCTGAACACTTCACCCTGGTCGAAACGCGAAGTTTTCGACACGCCGCTGAAGGTCAAAGTTGCAATGGTCTTGTCGGCGCGATCATCCACACCTTCCAGCTGGACGCGCAGGTCGTCGATGTAGGTCGACTGGAACGCATCGCCGATCTCGGCGCGTTCGCGCTTGAGGAACTCCAGCAGTTGTGGGGTCACGAACTCGGAGATCTTGTCCATTTCATTGGCGTCCCAGTGCTGCTGCAGGGACTGGAAGTGGCTGCGGGCCGCTTCGACAAAGCGCTCTTCGTTGAACCAGGCCGGTGCATTGATCACCGGGCGGGCAGCAGCCGGGGCTGCCGAACCACCGAAGATCGAACCCATGGCTGGTTTCTGCTCGAACACTTCACGTTGCATCGGCGCGCCGGCTGGAGCCATGTGCTCCTGCTGCTTGCGTCGACGGGCGGCGATAAAGCGGAAGATCACGAAGGCGATTACCGCCAGGATCAGGATGTCGAAGATCTGCATGCCCTGGAAGCCGCCGCCCATAAACATGGAAGCGAGCAGGCCACCGGCGGCGATGCCGGCCAGAGGGCCCAACCAGCGCGAAGCACCGCCGGCCTTGGC